>NZ_JBJDMY010000016.1:0-147614 GCF_044900305.1 Agrobacterium sp. NPDC089420
ATAACGGCCAGATCCCCCTCGAACTCATCGAAATCCAGACCGGAGCCTATATCGGAGAGGACGATGTCATCCGTATCGAGGATGATTACAAGCGAACGTAAACACGCGTTTTCAGCATGCGACCCGGCGGCGGCGGGATGTTGACACTCGCCAGCCATCGCACTATTTGGTTCGCTCGAACAAAGAGTCTGAAGACTTCTCCAGCGCCGAGAGAAATTATTAAGCCAGTTGATACGGGATCATCAAACGAAGTACGATGTGGCTTACCTATTCGGAACAGATAGCGACTGGTTTCCCGGTCAAAATGATCGAAATGGACAACCGTCAATTTCTCAAGTCGTAGTGGTATCGGCTAATTAAGGATATCTCCGTGATCGGATCTTTTTTGTCTGAAAACGACAAGAAGTTGCTGGTGCGACTTTTCAAAGAAAACTTCAAAAAGCACGTGGGCTGGTATTCTGCGGCAATCGCGGCGATGGTCGTTGTTGCGGGCACGACATCGCTGAGCGCATGGATCATGCGCGATATCGTCAACAGCGTTTATCTGAAACAGGGCTTCGATGTCGTTCTCGAGATTGCATTTGCAGTCGCCGCCATCTTCATCGTCAAGGGCCTCGCCACTTTTGTGCAGAGCTACTATCTGAGCAAGGCCGGCAACAGCATTGTGGCGGAGCAACAGCGCAAGATTTACGACCGGCTGCTCAAGCAGGGCGTTTCATTCTTTCAGAACCTGCCCTCCTCCGAATTGCTGGTTCGTGTGACATACAATGCGCAGTCGGCGCGCAGCGTCATCGATACGATCGTCACGTCGTTCGTCCGCGACCTGTTTTCGCTTATCGGCCTGATCATCGTGATGTTTGCCCAGAATTTCCTTCTGAGCGCGATTTCCATGATTATCGGTCCTCTTGCCATCTTCAGCGTCCGGCTTGTCTTGCGCCGCGTGCGCAAGATCATGGAAGCCGAACTTGCTTCGCTCGGCGAGATCGTCAATGTCGTGCAGGAAACCAGCATCGGCGTTCGTGTCATCAAGGCTTTCTCCCTGGAAAAGCTGATGCGCCAACGCATGAACAAGGCGGTTTCCGATGTGGAGCAGCGCGCCAATGGCATCGCCAAGCTGGAAGCGGCAACCAGCCCCATCATGGAAACGCTGTCAGGCCTTGCAATTGCCGTCGTTATCGCCGTGTCCGGTTACACCGTCCTTGAAAAGGGCGGTTCGCCGGGCGATCTGATGGCGTTCATCACCGCGCTGCTGCTCGCTTACGAACCGGCGAAGCGTCTGGCCCGCATGCGGGTACAGATCGAGGGCGGCATGATCGGCGTGCGGATGATGTTCGAGGTGCTGGATGCCCCGCTGACGCTGGCCGAGAAAAAGGATGCAGAGCCCCTTCCCCGGACGACGGGCGCTGTCGAACTCAAGAATGTGAGCTTCGAATATGTTACAGGACAACCCGTTCTGAAGGATGTCAGCCTGTTGTTTGAAGGGGGCAAGATGACCGCGCTGGTCGGCCCCTCCGGCAGTGGTAAATCCACCATCATCAATCTGATGATGCGCCTTTACGACCCGCAAAGCGGGTCCGTGGAGATCAATGGGATGGACCTGCGCGACGCCTCCTTTGCAAGCCTGCGCGAGCAGGTTTCTTACGTCGGGCAGGAAACATTCCTGTTTTCTGGAACCGTGAAGCACAATATTTCCGTTGGTCGTGATAACGCCACGGAAGAAGAGATCATAGCGGCGGCCAAAGCGGCCAACGCCCATGACTTCATCATGAACATGCCTGACGGCTATAATACCAGGCTCGGTGAAAACGGTTCCGGATTGTCCGGCGGACAGCGACAGCGCGTGGCGATTGCACGCGCCATGCTGAGAGACGCCGATATCCTGATCCTTGACGAAGCAACAAGTGCGCTGGATTCCGAATCCGAAGCCCTCGTTCGTGATGCGCTTGAGCGGCTGACGCTGAACAAGACGTCAATCGTCATCGCCCACCGTCTTTCCACCATCAATCGTGCCGACAAGATTGTCGTGATGGACAATGGCGAAGTCGCCGAACAGGGCAGCAGGCGGGAGCTTCTTGCCAATGACGGCCTTTACAAGCGGCTTCACAGCATCCAGTTCGATGCCGATGTCGCGTGATCAGCAGCCGGGCTGACGGGTGGGGCAGCGGCCCACGACGTCGACGGGTCGCCTGATTACGGGCATACCAACGGTGATTACCGCGCTGCCCTGACGATGAGGGGCAGCGGAGCGGCAGGCAGGCACCGTTTAGTGACTTGTAACGTACCCACCGATCTCCAACACGGCCTGTGCCTCATAGATGGCGCAGACGATGTGATAAAAGGTGCTGGCGGGCGCCGGCTCGTCGAGCATCGGCCTGTCGGCCGGCCATTTGTCGAACCACAGGCCCCTGACCGGCGTGTCGAGGAACGGCTGCAGCGCGCCGATCGCCCGCAGCCCGGAGGCGAGGTAACGCTGCCTTTCCTCGCCGGACGTGACACTGGCAAGCCGCACCGCCGCCTTCAGCCATTCCGTCTGCGGCCACAGCCGCGCCAACCCGTCATGGATCGAGAAATCATCGTAGAGGCTCATCACCGCCACCTTGCGGCGCAGGCAGATGCCGTGCTCCTCACCGATCGCGAACAGGCGCTTGGCCTTGCCGATCGCCTCGTCATGACCGCGCAGGCTGCCCCAGCGCACCAGCAGCCACGCCCATTCGAACTGGTGGCCCGGCTCCATGATCCGGCCCTTCTCGCCCGCGTAAGGCGTCCAGTCATGGTCGAAGAATTCCCGCAGGCCCCCATTGCCGCCATCGATGAAGCGGGTGAGCGCAAGCCCGGCGATCTCGTCGGCCAGGGCCGCCCACGGACCGTCCGGATCCTCGGTCTCCCAGGCCAGCATCGCCTCGAACAGATGCATGTGCGGATTGGAGCAGAGCGGCGTGCGCGGCGGGTTCGCCTCCTCGAAACCGGCGACAGGATGTCTGTAGTCGCGTTCGAGGATGGCGAGGATATCGAGCGCCCTGACGCGCATCTCCTGCCTGCGGTCGGGAAGGCTTGCGGCTGTCTGGGCGGCGGCAAAAAGCGCAAAGGCCTGATTGTAGAGATCGAAGGTGGGATCGATCAGCCGGCCGGCCTGGTCGGCGAGGTTGCCGTAAAGGCCGTTTTCGAGGCGATAGACCTTTTCGAACCAGCTCAGGCCGTGCAGCAGCGCGTCTTTCCATGGCCCCTGCCAGCCGTGCTGGCCGGCGGCGGCGAAACAATAGGCCTGGCGCGGCTGCACGCGGGCACGGCGGTCATCGGAAAAAACCGGTTTGGCGTCCTGGCCGAGACGTTCGTAAAAACCGCCATCCGGACGGGCCGAACCTGCCTCCCACCACAAAGGCAGGGCGTCCTCATCAAGCCATCGCCGTAGGGTCCCGATCTCCTCGGCAAGCGTCTGCCCGATGCTCGGAAATTGCACTGTCATGCGGTCGCTCTCTATTCGGCGTCGTGAAAAGGCACCAATACGCAAAGGACAGCCAGAAACAAGTACGACAAACCGGATTTGACGAAGCACCCGGCATTCCTGCACTAAATACACATCTTGCACATCATTCCGGTCATCCGGACGCCGCTACCACGCGATCTCCATATCGCTCGCCGCACGCATCAATAACGGCATGATCTCCGCCACCCTCGCGTCGGTCAGCCGGGTCAGCGGTGCGGCGACGCTCATGGTGCCGACGACGTCGTTTCCCTGGCGGATGGCGACGGCTATCGCTCCGACCCCCTCCTCGGCCTCGCCAACCGCGCGGCCGTAACCGAGGCGGGCGACGGCGTCCAGTTCCCTGTTGAGCGCCTCGATGGTGTTGATGGCATTGGCGGCCTGCTGGCCGGCCTGGCCGAGCCCGGCTTCAAGCGCGATCCGCAGAGCCTTTTCCCGCTCAAGGCTCGCCAGCCATATTTTTCCGTTCGCGGTGGCATAAGGCACGATGCCGGCGCTCATGTCGGGTTCGAAGACGAGGCCGGAGCGGCGGCCGCGCGCCGAGCCGACCCAGACGAGCATATTGTTCTGTACGGCCGTCAGGCGGACGAGCTCGCGGGTGCGCTCGGCCAGGGCGTTGAGGATCGGTTGCCTGAGATCCGAAACCTGCAACCGAGCCAGCTGTTTCTGGCCCACCAGCGCCATGCGCATCGTCAGGGCGTAACAGTCGCTTTCTGGGCTCTGCCATGCCCAGCCATTGTCGATCAGCGATGTCAGGATACGGTGGCATGCGCTTTTCGGGATATCGAGCTGGTGGGCGACATCGGAAAGCTTGAGCGGCTCCTCCGCCAGGGCGAGAAGCTCCAGCATGGCGATCGTCCGCTCGACCCCGCCGCTTGGTACGTTGATCGTCCTGTCCATTTCAGTCTCCAGTCGCATAGGCGTCGGTCTTTTCAATCAAAAGACGATGCCTCATCAAGAGGGTGCGGCGTCTTTCCCGCATTCCTGCACGGAAGCGGGAAAGACGCCGCCGTTTCAGGCATGGCGCTGCAAAATGCCGCGTGAAAGGAATATCTCGGTGATTTCCTCGGATTTCTCGATAAATTCCGGCTCCCGCCGCGCCGCCAATCCGCGTGGGCGCGGCATGTCGATCTCCAGTACTTTCTCGATCCGGCCGGGCCGGGGCGTCATGACGATGACACGGTCCGCCAGAAGAACCGCCTCGTCGATGGAATGGGTGATGAACACCACCGTCATGCGGTTCTTCAACCACAGGGCCTCGAGGTCGATACGCATCTGTTCGCGCGTCAGGGCATCCAGCGCGCCGAAGGGCTCATCCATCAGCAGCAATCGCGGCTGCAGCAAAAGCGCCCGCGCAATCGACGCGCGCTGCTTCATGCCACCGGACAATTCGTGCGGAAAACGGTCGGCAAAATCTTTCAGTCCGACGGATTCGAGCAGCGCCAGGGCCTGCGGCCGCAGCTCCTCACGGTTGCGGCCGGTCATTTCCGCCGGGAACAGCACATTGTCGATGATCGTGCGCCACGCCAGCAGCACATGGTTCTGGAAGACGATGCTCATGCCCGGCGGCGGCTCCTTCGAAACGTCGCCGAAGACGGAAATCTGGCCGGTGCTGGCCTGGGAAAGCCGGGAAATCAGCCGCATCATCGTCGATTTGCCGCAGCCGGACGGCCCGACAATCGCCACGAATTCGCCATCCCCAATCGTCAGGTCAAGTTTTTCCAGCGCCACGACCGGCGCATCCGCGTGCCCGAAATATTTGCTGACCCCTTGCAGCAATACGCCCGGCTCATAGGTCGTCCTCTCGGTTTTCGTCTGCAACATCCATTCCTCCCGCTGCATGCCAATTCCTGTTTCATCCCTGAATTACCACTTGACGAAACATCAGTCCATATGGAACATTGTTCCAGAAATTAAAAATTGTCTGTCCGATGACGGGCGATTTCGGGAGGAAACATGTCTTGGAATGTCTTGGGGGCCGTCAAAGGCCAAGCCCACACGATCGGGAGTCTGGTGGGGGCGGGGGTCGTATGGGAGATCGCCGTCCGGGCGCTGAAGGTGCCGGAATATATCTTGCCTGCCCCGAGCAGGATCTTCGCCGATCTTTATAATAACGTGCCGGTGGTGTTTACCGCATCGCTCTACACGCTGCAGCCCATGGTGCTGGGCTTCCTCGTCGCCGTGGTCATGGGTACGCTGCTCGCCTTGCTGGTGGTCTATTCCCGCGCTTTCGAGGCGATCTTTTATCCGCTGCTGGTGATCCTGCAGATCATTCCCAAGATCGCCATCGCACCGCTTTTCATCATCTGGGTCGGCTTCGGCCTGCCGTCGAAAATCCTGCTGGTCTTCCTGCTTTCCTTTTTCCCGATCGTCGTCAACTCCATCGTGGCCTTCAAGTCCATCGAGCCGGACGTTTATGACCTCGCCAGGAGCTACCGGGCGGGACGGCTGAAGATCTTCTGGAAAGTGGAACTGCCGGGCGCCCTGCCCTCGCTTTTTGCGGGCTTCAAGGTGGCGGCCGCGCTTTCGGCCACCGCAGCGGTGGTGGCGGAATTCGTCGCGTCCGATAACGGGCTTGGTTACCTGCTGCTGAACTACAACGGCAACATGAACACCAGCATGACCTTTGCCGTCATCATCGTGCTGAGCCTGCTTGGCCTGCTTCTCTACGGCATCGTGGAACTGATCGAGCGCTTCGCCATCCCCTGGCACGTCTCCCAGCGCCGGGACGACTTTACCGTCGGGAAAAGCGCGACCTAAATCAAGACTTCAATTAAAAACGGGAGGATAAGATGTTCAATACAATGAAGAAAACGCTTGCGGGCGGCGTTATCGCACTCGCTGTCGGCCTGGCCGGCATGCAGCCGGCGGCGGCAGAAGACAAGGTCACGCTGCGCCTCAATTTCCTTTTGAGCGGCGTCCACACGATCTTTTATTACGGCGCGGAGAAGGGTTTCTACAAGGATGCCGGCATCGACCTGCAGATCGGCGAAGGCCAGGGCTCGGCCCGCACCGTACAATCCGTCGCAACCGGCGGCGACATGTTCGGCATTGCCGACGGCGGCAGCGTCATTGCCGGCGCCTCCAAGGGCGCGCCCGTTAAATCCGTGCTCGGCCTTCTCAATACATCCCCCTACGCAATGACGTTCCGCACGGATGCCGGCGTGAATTCCATCAAGGATGTGGAAGGCAAGACGGTTGCCGCCAGCGCCGGCGAAGCGTCCCTGGCGCTGCTGCCCGCCATCTGGAAGAAAAACGGCGTTGACGCCTCGAAGGTCAATATCCTCAATGTCGACGGCCCCGGCAAGATCATCGCCATCATGCAGGATCGCGCCGCCGGCATCCTCGGCGGGCTGGAAAACCAGGTCGTGGTCCTCAACTCCAAAGGTCTGCAACAGAAAGTGTTTTCTTTTGCCGAACTCGGCGTCAACACGCAGGGCCTGACGATCATCACCAACAGCAGGCTGATCGACAGCAATGGGGATCTCGTCAGGCGCTTTGTTGCCGCCTCTCTGAAATCCATCGAGGCGGCCAAGGCCGATCCGGCGGCGGCGGTTGCGGCCGCGGTCAAGGAAAAGCCGACCGGCGATCCGAAACTGCTGAAGGAGCAGCTTGAAATCTCGCTCAAGCTTCTGCCATCGCCTTCCGCCCCCACCGCACCGCTTGGGGAAATGGCGGTGGCCGACTGGCAGCAGACGCTCGACCTGATGAAGGAATATCAGGATATCAAGACCGATATGCCGGCGGATGCCTTCTTCACCAACAGCCTGATCGCAAAATGAGCCCCGACACCTCGAACCCGGCGGAATACGCCGGGTTCGAGGCGGAACAATGGTTTGGAACATGCCCACACATTATGATCTCGAAGGCAAGGTGGCGCTCGTCACCGGTGCCGCCGGCGGTTTCGGCACCGCCATCAGCCAGAGACTGCGCGACTGCGGTGCAACGGTGGTCCATTGGGACCTGCCGGCCGCGCTGGAACGGCAGCACCTCGCCACCCTGCCCTGCACCGGGGTCGACATTACCGATATGGCGAGCATCGACACGGCCGCGGCCGAACTGCGCCGCGAATTCGGCAGGCTCGATATCCTTGTCAACAATGCCGGTATCGTCGGCGCTGTCGCGCCTCTTTGGGAAATCCCGGTGGCGGAATTCCGCAGGATCATCGATGTCAATCTGTTCGGTTCGTTTCTGGTCTGCCGCGCCCTGGTGCCGCTGATGATCGAAACCGCGCGGCAGAGCCGTTTCGGCCGCATCGTCAATGTCGCCTCCATTCAGGCCAAGGAGGGCATGCACCAGGCCGCCGCCTACAGCGCCGCCAAGGCCGGGCTGGTGGCTTTGACCAAAAGCCTCGGCAAGGAACTGGCGACAGCGGATATTCTCGTCAACGCCATCACCCCGGCCGCCTCCATGACGGCGATGAGCATCGATGCGCCCAGGGAACGGCTGGACGACATTCTTTCCCGCATTCCCATGCGGCGTTTTCTCGACCCCGCCGAAGTCGCCAGCATGGTGGCCTGGCTTTCTTCTTCCGAATGCAGCTTTTCGACCGGCGCGGTTTTCGACCTGTCCGGCGGTCGTGCAACATATTGAGGTAACCAATGTCTCTTTTGGGAAAGGCCGTCGTCGCCATCTGGAACGACATCTTGCCGGAAGGCCGCGAAAATTTCATCGAATGGCACAATCGCGAACATATTCCGGAGCGGGTGGCGATTGCCGGCTTCCTGCGCGGACGCCGTTACGTTGCCGAGCGGGGCACGCCGGAGTATTTTACGCTTTATGAGGCGGCGGATGCGCAGGTGCTCGTCGGCCAGCCCTATCTCGACAGGCTGAACAACCCTACCGAATGGACGAGACGATCCACGGCGGATTTCCGCAACACCACCCGTGGCGTCTGCAATACCGCATATTCCCATGGCTGCGGCGATGGCGGCTTTATCGCCACGTTCCGGTTTGACGCCGCCGACGGCCGCGAAACGACACTGCGGACCATCCTCATCGAAGCACTCGCCGAGATCGGCAAAAGCAACGGCGTCAGCGGCACGCATCTGTGCATCGCCGATAATGGCGCCAGCAGCCTGGAAACCGCCGAACGCAAGGGGCGGCAGGTGGGCGTGCCGAACTGGATCATCATGATCGAGGGCGGCTCGGCGCTTTCCGTCACGGCCGCTGCCGATGCCCTGGCAAGCAGATTGCCGGAAGAATATCTGACCGGGCCGGTAAAACACGGCCTTTACCGCCTTGAATTTGCGCTCGGCGAAAACGCCCTTGAGCAATCAGCCGCATAGGAAAACAGCATGAAACTTCTTCGTTACGGACCGTCCGGCCAGGAAAGGCCGGCAGCGATCGACGCCGACGGCATTATCCGCGATCTTTCGTCCATCGTCCCGGATATCTGCGGACCAAGCCTGTCGCGCCGCTCGCTTGAAACGCTGGCCAGGATCGACCTTTCGTCACTTCCGGCAGTGCCTGCCGATGTGCGGATCGGCCCCTGCGTCGGTGCTGTCGGAAATTTCGTCGCCGTCGGCCTGAACTACAGCGACCACGCGCTGGAAACGAACACGCCCATCCCCGAGGAACCGGTACTGTTCAATAAACATACCTCCTGCATTTCCGGCCCGCATGATCCGATCGTGCTTTTGAAGGATTCGGAAAAGACCGACTGGGAGGTGGAAATCGCCTTCGTGATCGGCGAGCCCGCTTATCATGTCCGCGAAGAAGACGCATCTTCGGTGATTGCCGGTTTCTGCATCTGCCACGATGTGTCAGAGCGCGCCTTCCAGATCGAGCGTGGCGGCCAGTGGACCAAGGGCAAGAGCGGCCCGACCTTCGGACCGCTCGGGCCGTGGCTGGTCACGCCGGACGAAATCGACGACGTGCAGAACCTCGGCTTGTGGCTGGATGTCAACGGCCGACGCATGCAGACCGGATCGACATCCAAGATGATCTTCCCGATCGCAACGCTGGTCTCCTATATCAGCCGTTTCATGCGCCTCATGCCCGGCGATGTCATCACCACCGGCACGCCACCCGGCGTCGGGCTTGGAATGAAGCCGCCGGTCTTCCTGAAAGCCGGCGATGTGGTGGAACTCGGCATCGATGGCCTTGGCAGGCAACGCCAAATCGTGACAGCATTCCATGCGTAAATGCAGCAGGGAATGGTGACGGCAATGACGGTGATCGAAGAACTGGCGCAACGATATCTAGGGGCTGACCGCGCCGGCGTAAAAATTCCTCTGGCGGAGCTGGAGGCCGGCGGCCTTGTTCCGGACGGTTTCGAAACGGCAATGGCCGTCCAGCGGGCATTCGCCGGACTTGCCGGAAAGGCCGTGAAAGGCTGGAAGCTGGCGATCCGCCCGAATGGAGAAGCCGTTGGCGCCCTGATGCTGGATTGCCACTGGGCCGGGGAGGATGATGTCGCCGTCTTTCCGAACAGCGGGACGGAAGGCATCGAGGTTGAAATCTGCTTCACGCTTGCCGCCGACATTCCGGCAGCGGGCGCGGTCGCCCTCAGCAGGGTCGATTTGATCCGGCATATCGACAAGGTCCATCTCGGCGCGGAACTGCTGCGCTACAGGCTGGTCGAGAAAAACCAGGTCCCCTTCCCGCTGTTTCTGGCCGACCGCCTTGCCAATCACGGTTTTGCCATCGGCCCGGAAGTCGATCGCGGCATTCTGGATGTCTTTGCCGGGAATGAAGCGGGCCTGCCGCATCTGACCGTGACGGAAGGGTCGGTCGAGCTGTTCGATGCCACGGCGAGACATCCGAACGGCGACATCCTCGCGCCGCTGGTCGCCTTTGCGAATGCTCCCATCAACAAGGGCGGCCTGCTCAAGGCGGGTCAGGTGGTGACGACGGGCAGCCTCTGTGGCGTAATACCCGGTACTCTTGCCACCGATATACACATTCAGATGAAGGCGGTGGCGGCGTTTACGCTTGCCGAGCACCGGCCGGGAACCCTTCGGTAACGGGCGGAAGCGCCTCTCGCCTCGTCTCGCACTCGGCTCCCCGGCACCGTTCATGCGATGTCGGGCCGCGCATTTGCAGCGTGCCCTTGCCGGCGCGCCAGCCGGCATTTCAGGCCCGGTCGACTGCCAAAAAAACCGCTTGACCTCAACCATGGTTGAAGTTCTAGAAGTGGTGTCACCTTGTTTTCGCAAGGCTTTTCCATGCTCTTGAGCGAACAGTGACAAAGGATACCCCATGGCTTTCCAGCTTCCCGATCTCCCCTATACCCATGATGCGCTCGCCCCTTCGGGCATGTCCGAGGAGACGCTGAAGTTTCATCACGATATCCACCACAAGGCCTATGTCGATAATCTCAACAAGGCGATATCAGGCACCGAATGGGAGAAAAGCAGCCTTGAGGACATAGTCCGCGGCACCTATGAAAAGGGCGCGGTGGCGCAGTCCGGCATCTTCAACAACGCATCCCAGCACTGGAACCACAATCTCTTCTGGGAGATCATGGGGCCGGAAAATCATGCCATTCCAAAGGCGCTGGACGATGCGCTGACACAATCCTTCGGGTCGGTATCGCTGTTCAAGCAGAATTTCGCCCTCGCCGGCGCATCGCAGTTCGGTTCGGGCTGGGCGTGGCTGGTGGTGGATACCGATGGTTCGTTGAAGATCACCCGCACGGAAAACGGCGTCAACCCGCTGTGCTTCGGGCAGAAGGCGCTTCTCGGCTGCGATGTGTGGGAACACAGCTATTACATCGATTTCCGCAACAAGCGTCCGGCCTATATCGAGAACTTCCTCGACAATCTGGTGAACTGGCAGGCAGTGGCCGCCCGCCTCTGATCCCCTCCCCGGACCCGGCCGGCGCCGCTGCCCTGGGCGGCCGGCCGGGCCAGGCGCAGCCGGACTGCCGCCGTCCGGCTGCAACTCCATTCGAGCATCCCCATGCCCTATGTCGTCACCGAAAACTGCATCGCCTGCAAATACATGGACTGTGTGGAGGTCTGCCCGGTCGAGTGCTTTTATGAAGGCGAGAACATGCTCGTCATCCATCCCGACCAATGTATCGATTGCGGCATCTGCGAGCGCGAATGTCCTGCGGCTGCGATCAGGCCGGATACCGAGGCGGGTCTGCATGTCTGGCTTGACCTCAACCGCCACTATTCCGGCATCTGGCCGCGCGTGCACCAGAAAAGGACGCCGCCCGACAATGCCGACATCATGAATGGCGCCGCGGCCAAGTTTTCCATTTTTTCGAAAAATCCGGGAGCGGGCGGTTAGCCCGGCACTGCATGTCTCATAATCTCAGGCTGATCGATGGCGGTGTCGTCAATCACGCGCATATTCCGCTGAAGACCTCCACCTCCCCGACGATCTCACCGCGTGAGTTCAAGGATGCGATGGCCGGCCTCGCCTTCACCGTGGCGGTGGCCACGGCCGCCCATGCGGGTGAGCGGATCGGGCGCACGATCACCTCCTTCATGCCGCTCAGCGCAGAGCCGCCGCTTCTGATGATCTCCATCGATGCCAGCAGCCGCATGGTCGATCTCATCGCCGCAAGCCGACGCTTCTCCGTCGCCGCACTGGCGAGAGGGCAGGAAGAGGTTGCCGACGCATTTGCCGGAAAAGGCAACCTGCCGGACCGGTTTTCGCTCGGCCGCTGGGACGCCTGGCCCTCGGGAAACCCAAGGCTTGCCGAGGCGCTGCTCTCCATGGATTGCGAACTCGTCGGCTCCATCGACGCCGCCGACCACATCCTCTTCGTCGGCGCCATCATCGAAGCGACGTCCGATCCGTTGCGCAAGGCCCTGCTCTGGAGCGCGCGCGCCTATACCGGTACGGGGGAAGCAAGCTCCGTTATTTCGTGAGCTCGTGCCTGGGCTACCTCAAGAACGAGCAAGGACTGCGGGGTTCCGGGCACGCAACGATGGCGATGAAATTCACACGGGTTCCGCCGCCTGCTTTTCCATGACCTCCGGCCACAGCCCTTCCGTCACCGCCATCAGTGCCGGCGTTGCGGCGGCGACCCAGGGGATGCCGCTACCGGGGCGCGTTCCGATACGGACATCGAGACCCGCTTCCCTCGCGAGGACGACGCCGCCGGCGATGTCCCACATGGTCGTCAGCTTCTGCAGATGGCCGTCGAAGATGCCGCGCGCGGCAAAGGCAAGGCCGATCGATGTCGAGCGGATGGATTCCACCACCCAGCCGGCATGCCGGAGCCCGACGTTGAGGGCCGCCACCTCTTCCGCATCGGCGGCGGCGCTGTCGCCGAGCGACAAGACCTGCACAGCCTCGAAGGGTACATGGCGGGCAAGCGGCTTGCCGTTCAGCATCAGCCCGGTCCCATCCGCCGCCGCATAGATGTCGCCGAACACCGGCATGGCGACGATGCCGAGTTCCGGCCGGCCGCCCCGCACGAAGCCGAGCGAGATGCCCCAGAGTGGCGAACCGCGCAGGAAATTGGCGGTGCCGTCGATGGGATCGATGATCCAGTAGGCGTCATCGGCCACGCCGCCCATTTCTTCGCCCAGCACGGTTTCGCCCGGAAAGGCTTCCGCCAGACGGTCACGGATGAGCCTTTCGACCGTGGTGTCGGCTTCCGAGACGAAATCCTGAAAACCCTTCGTCCGGGTGGCGATGGCGTCGCGCGCCTCGAAAAAGCGAAGGGCAAGGCCCATCGCTTCCTCGATGATGGCGACGGCGCGGTCGAGGCGCTCGCTCATCGTGTCCACGCCCTGCCGGTTGCGCCGGCGCCCGTCTTCAGCCAGCCGGTGAAGGCTTCGACTTCATCAGTCTGGATCGCCCCGACGCCAGCCGCGGCAAGAGCGCCCCAGACGGCTTCGGGATTTGAAAGCGCCCGCGTATCGTTGAAATCAAGGCAATGGGACACATCGAGCGAGTTGATCCACAGGCGGATATTCTGGCGCTCCATCTCGGCCCGGCCTTCGGTGAGATCGGCGATATCGGTAAATTTCACCTCGATCATCGGCGCCTTCAAGGCCTCGATCCGGCGCAGATCCTCGGCGAACCTGCCCTTTCTCACCGGGAACATCGGCATATGCGGGATCTTGCCGAACCAGTCGGTCTCCAGCACCGCGAAACGGCTGGCCTCGGGATCGATATCGGTCTTCACCAGCACCTGATCCTCGACGCCGAGCCTCAGCACGGTTTCCATGACCTGCGGCAGATCGCGGGTGAATTTGGTGTCGATATTGACGGTGACCCTGCCGCGCGCCTCTTCCAGCAATTCCTCCAGCGTCGGCACGCATTCATCGGTCACACCAGCCGCATCGCCGCCCGCGCCGGCCTTCAGTTTCGCTGCGCGAACCACCTCGAACGGCAGCGCGCTCACGGTGCCCTTGCCCGTCGTGGTGCGGTCAAGCGTTTCGTCGTGAATGACGACCAGCCGGCCGTCGGCCGTCGCCTGCGTGTCGATCTCGATCATCTCGACGCCGGCCGCAACCGCAGCGCGGACGGAGGCAAGCGAGTTTTCGGCGGTGGCCGTCCAGAAGCCGCGATGGGCGATGGTCAGGATGGCGGGATTGTCGCGCGCGCAGAGCGCAAGCACATTGCAGGCATTGGAGGTCTTTGTGGAGGAGGCAAGGGTCTGGTGCATGGTTTTCACTTTCGGACGTTGCAATTACCGGGTTTGAGCGCCCGGATCAGATTTTCCCCATGCCTGCCGCCATCAGATCGTCGCGCAGGATGCGGCCGGCGATGATGAAAACGACGAGTGCGGGAAGAAGCAGGATGAAGGAGACGATGGAGGCGAGCGGCAGCTGCATCGAATAGGGGTCGAGATACATGTAGAGCTTGATCGGCAGCGTCTCGACGACAGGCGCGCCGACGATGAAGGACTTGTCGAATTCCTCGAAGCTGCCGATGAAGGACATCAGCCCGCCGGCGAGAAGGCCGGGCACCGCAAGCGGCAATATGATGTGCAGCACGATGCCGACCGTTCCCGCACCGAGCGAACGGGCGGCATGAATGAGATCGTCGGGAATGGTCTCCAGCGCCGCCGTCATCAGCCGGATCATCAGCGGCAGGGTGCCGACGATCTGCACCAGAATGACCCCCGTTACCGAATAAGCGAGACCGAAAAGCAGGAATACCTGACCGATGCCGACGGCGACGACCAGCCCCGGAATGATGATCGGCGCCAGAATGAAAATCTCCACCAGCCGTTTCAGCCGGAAGGGAAAACGCGCCATCGCCCAGGCGGTGGGCAGCGCGATGGCCGCCGTCAGGAAGGTGACGACGATGGCGATGACGATGCTGTTGACCGCGGCGCGGATGAGGCTCGCATCGCCCAGAATGCCTGCCCAGCGCGCCGTGGTATAATCCTTGGGCACGACGAGCGGCGGCGACCAGCCGTCGGCAATGCTCCAGAGAAACATCAGCGCCAGTGGCACGGCTATGGCGAGCGTCAGCGCGCCATAAAGCCCGATCGAGACAAAAATCCGGTCCTCCGGCGTGAAGGTGCGGCGGCGGGGAGTGATGGCAGGTTCAATGGCGATAACACTCATCATGCGTCTCCTCGGTTTTGGCCGGGGCCGATGCGGGATGTCAGGGAATAATAAAGAATGAGCACGGTGACGGCGAAGAGGCTCAGAACCATGCCCATGGCATAGACCTGATTAAAACGGCCCTGATTGAACTCCTGGATCATCAGCACCGAAAGCGGCCGGGCCGTCGGCGGGCCGACGATATCGGGAATGGCGTAAGACCCCATGGAGCCGATGAAGGTCAGGAGAATGGCGGCGGTGATGCCCGGCATGGCGAGCGGCACTTCCACGAAGAAGAAGGTCTTCAGCCGCGACGCGCCAAGCGTGCGCGAGGCATGGCGGATATCCTCGGGAATGGCGGCAAAGGCGCTGGTGATGATCAGCGTCATGAAGGGTATCTGCTTCCAGACGCTGGCGAGAATGACGCCGATGCCCCAGTCGTCGCGCACGAGCTTGGGCAGTTCGAGCCCGAGCGGCGCGAGCAGACGATCGAGAAAACCGCCCCTTTCGAAAACGACGATCACCATCAGGCCGACGATGATGCCGGGCACCGCCATCGGCAGCTTGTAAAGCCCGCTGAACAACTTGCGCCCGAGAAAGCTCTTGCGGATCAGAAGCGCCAGCGGCACCGAGGCCGCAAGCGAGACGATGACCGGCATGACGCCGTAATAGATGGAGGTCGTAAGCCCGCGGAGCATTGAGGGGCGGGTGAAAATCCGCTGGTAGAACATCAGCGTGAAGCTGCCATCCTCCTGCCTGAAGCTGCCGATCAGTGCCGACAGCAGCGGCCCGCCGAAGAAGACCAGAAGATAACCTACCCCCGGCAAAAGCAGCAGGAGAAGCTGGGCGCGCCTGTCGCGAAGGATCCCGGCCATCATGCCGCCTCCCCCGCCATCCCGTCATCGAGAAGATGGACCGACCCGGGAAACTGCAGCGCGACCCTTTGCCCGGCATCGATCAGCGTCTCGGCGCCGGACTGGCTGACCCTTATCTGGCGGCCGCCGATCTCGACCGTATAGAGCGCATTGGCGCCCATGAAGGAGACGGCGGAAACCGTACCGTCACCGGCCTGATCGGCGCGGATGTGGATGTTTTCCGGACGAACGGAAATCTGCACATTGCCGGCCGCCGCCCGGTCCAGCATCACCGGCTGGCCCCAGGGCAATTGCGCCTGCTCTCCCGCGGCGGAGACCGGCAGCAGATTGGTCTGGCCGAGGAAGCCGGCGGTAAAGGCGTGTTTCGGCGACCGGTAAAGCTCAAGCGGCGTGCCGATCTCGACCACCCGGCCGGCATTCATGACGACGATCCGGTCCGACATTGCCATGGCTTCTGCCTGATCATGCGTCACATAAAGGCTGGTCGCGCCGATGCGGCGGTGAAGCTCGGTCAACTCATGGCGCAGCGTGTCGCGGAGTTTGGCGTCGAGGTTGGAGAGCGGCTCGTCGAACAGCAGCAGGCTCGGCTGCATGACGATGGCGCGCGCCAGCGCCACGCGCTGCTGCTGGCCGCCCGACAATTGCCGCGGCATGCGATCCACCAGACCGGCAAGATTGCAGATTTCCAGCGCATGGGCGATGCGGCGGACCCGCTCATCCTTTGCAACCTTCTTCATCTTCAGGCCGAAGCCGAGGTTTTTGGCGACCGACATATGCGGGAAAAGCGCATAGGACTGGAACACCATGGCGATATCGCGCGCTTCCGGCGGCGCCTGATCGATGCGTCTGCCGCCAAGCCGGATCTCGCCGCCCGATGGCTGGCTGATGCCGGTAAGGATGCGCAAAAGCGTGGACTTGCCGCAACCCGAAGGGCCGAGAATGGTGACGAATTCACCCCGTTCCACGGTAATCGATACGGGATGAAGCGCCCGGCTTGCCCCGTAATCCTTGCTGATATTGCTGATCTCGAGTTCACTCATGGCGAGCCTCCCTCATATTTTTGACCAGGAGTATCCGGACCGTGCAGCCGCTTGCAGCCACACGGTCCGGCAATCCCGACGGCGTTACTGGTTGAGGACTTTTTCATCCAGCGCTTCGGCAAGCGCCGTCGACATGTCCCAGAAAGCCGGCAGCGACAGGCGCGGATAGACGCTCTGCGGCAGCACATGCTCCTGCACGGCCTTCGGCATCAGATCATTGGTGACATCGGCGCGCGGAGAGCGGGAGGCCTTGTTTTCCAGCTTCCAGAGCTGGAACTCCTTGCTCATCGCCATGTCGATCAGAAGCAGCGCGGCGGCGACGTTCTTCGCATTCGCCGGCACGAACATGGCGTCGCCAGAGCCGACCTGGCCTTTTTCGAGAAGCGTAACGCGGAAACTGTCGGGCAATTGCTTGGTGCCGAGGAAACTCATGACCTGATCTTCCCAGACGGTGCCCATGTGAAGCTGCTGGTTGTTGATGAGATTGAGCGTATCGGCGTTGCCGTTGGTCAGTTCGGCCACCTTCAGAAGACGACGGTAATAGTCCCAGACGGGATCAAGGCACTCGGTGTCCATCGCCCAGTCTTCGGCCTGCTGCAGCGTCTGGTTATAGTCGGTGAGCTTTGCACGGCAGTCGCCGGTGAGATAATTAAGCGCCACCGAATAGATGAAGCCGCCGCCCGAGCCGCCCTTGGCCGGCAGGGTGACGCCAAGCCGCTTGGGATTCTTTTCCGCCCAGACCAGCAGCTCCTCGAAGCTCTTCGGCACGTCCTCGGCCTTGACGAAGGCGGAGTCATAACCGATAGCCGTCTGGTTGAGATGCACCAGCGGGAAGCTGCCGCCATGCGCCTTGCCGAAAACGGTCTCGGCCAGTTCCGGATTATAATTGGCCATGTTCGGCAGGATCTTCGTCAGTGCAATATTGCCGACAACGCCCTTGGCGGACAGCAGCGGATAGCTGCCGCCGCCGGCGAAATAGGCGTCGACCGGCGAATCCTGCCCCGCCGCCTGTACTGCGATCAGCTGCTGGTTCGCCTGGTCGCCCTTCACGTCGCTATAGGCGACCTTGATGCCGTATTTGGCTTCGAAGCGGGTGATCAGCTCCTTCCACGTATCGGCAAAGCTGCCGGCGAAATTATACATCGTCACCGTGCCTTCCGCTTTGGCGGCGGGAACGACGATGTCGTAGAAATTGTCGCGCGTGACCTTCGACAGATCGAAGTCGAGGTTTTTCATGTTGCTGTCCGCCGATAGGCACGGCGCTGCCGTCGTCGCCAGCGCAAGCGCGGCGATCGCAAGAAATTTCATGCGCATTGAATGGTTCCTCCTGGGGAGCCGTTGTTGACCGGCCCCTTATTAATACACTCTAAGTGTAATATTTGTGACAGTCCAGTGAAAAATGCTGTCGCAAACCAGTGGCCCATGTTGCCGCCGCCCCGCGCAGCCGTTATCCAAGGCCATGACAACAGATCAGACGCCGCACCGGACCTTTGACCGCCAGCCGCTTGCCAGCGAAAACGAGCGTCTCATTCTGGATATCGTGCGCCGTCACGGCCCCATTGCCCGCGCCTCGATCACCGGCCATACGAACCTGACGCAACAATCCGTGCACCGGCTGATCGAAGGCCTTCAGGAGCGCGGGCTTCTGCAAACCGGCGCGCCGCTCAAGGGCACGCGCGGCCAGCCGAGCCCCACCATCGAGCTGGTGCCGGAAGCCGCCTATTCGCTCGGCATTTCCATCAACACCGACTCCGTCGTCATCTGCATCGCCGATTTCCGCTGCGACGTGATTGTCGAGGAAAAACTGAAGATGCTTCCGGAAAACCGGGAGGAGACGCTTGCGGCCTTGTCGCTGGCCCTCGAACGGCTGCTCTCGCAACACGGCATCCCGCGCGAGCGCCTGCTTGGCCTCGGTTTTTCGATGTCCGGCTTTTTCGTGTCGGAAGACCGCGCCTTCAACGCGCCGGAGCCCCTGCTCGACTGGTCGCTGATGGACCTGAAGCCGATCCTTGAGAAACGGTTCCAGCTGCCGGTCTGGCTGGAGAACAACGCCACCACGGGCGCGATCGGCGAAAGCCTTCGCGGCGTCGGCTCCTGGTGCCAGACCTTCGCCTATCTGTCGTTCAACTATGGTTTCGGCGGCGGGCTGATCCTTGGCGGCCAGCCGTTTCACGGCTTTCATGGCAATGCCGGCGAATTCAGCGGCATATACAGCCCGGATGAATCGGCCAAACGCCCGGCTTTGCAATATCTGATCGCCACGCTGCAGAAAAACGGCGTCGACATCCATTCGATCGAAGCGCTCTATCAGCGGTTCGATCCCGCATGGCCGGGCGTGGAAGAATGGCTGACCGAAACCATGCCGCAGGTGGACCGGCTGGTGGCGGGCCTGATCGCGGTCCTCGATCCGCAGGCCATCGTCTTCGGCGGGCAATTGCCGCGCGCGCTTGGGCAGATGATGATCGAACGCACGCACATGCCCTCAGAGCGTGAACATCGTTATGGCGTCGGGCCAAAGGAGGCGAAGCTGGTTCTGAGTGAAACCAAGGGCGATCCATCCGCCATCGGTGCTGCGCTGCTGCCGCTCCGGGTGCGCTATTTCCTCTAGGGGACCGCCCGGGCAGGCTGATGTAATCCCGCAACAATCATCACGGAAACGTGAGCCTGATCCGCCCTGCGGTTTTTTACCGGTTGGCAGCCGGCGCCGGAAGACAGTAAATATGACAGCAATAATCATGTTTATTGCCACGTGAAACGGCGCGCATGTCCGCCGCCGGTTTCATGCAGCGAGCCAATACGCCACCGGACCGATTGATGAGCAAAGCCCTGTTTGAGGTTCTCGACGCCGAGGAGGAAAACCGCCTGATGCGGTTTTTCCGCCGGCGGCTGCAGAACCGGGAAGACGCCGCCGACGCCATGCAGGAAACCCTGCTGCGGGCGCTGGAAGTCTCACATGCGACGCTCATCGACAATCCGCAGGCCTATCTCTTCCAGATCGCCCGGTCCGTCGCCCGCCTGACGGTCATTCGCCAGTCGCGCGAGCGGCCGTTATTCGCCCCTTACGAGGCGGGGTTTGCCGTTGCCTGCGAGGAACCCGGGCAGGAGCGGATCGTCGCCGGGCGGCAGCATCTCATCCTGATGGCGAGGGCCATCGAGGCCCTGCCGACGCGTTGTCAGCAGGTTTTCGTGCTGAGCCGGCTGCATGGCCACTCCAACGGCGAGATCGCGGTCCGGCTCGGCATTTCCCGCAACATGGTGGAAAAACACATCATCAAGGCGCTGCTGCACTGCCGTCAGCTCCGGGCACAAATAAAAATCTAAACCGGCATCAGGTGTTCGCATCCTTTTTCACTCTATAAGGGAAAAGGAACAAACATCGGCACGCAACAAACGGCAGATCAGGACATGAACGAGCGCCCGCACGGTCGGAACGATGGCGGCCCAATTGATGACAGCCTAACCGATGACAGCCTGGCCGAAGAGGCTGCGCTGTGGGTGGCGCGCATGCAATCCGCAGACGCGACCGCAGCGGAACGCGAGGCGTTTCATGTCTGGCTGCGGGCCGACGCCGCCCATGCCAGCGCCTATGAGGACATGCAGAGCCTCTGGGGAGAACTCGGCGAGATCGAGCTTGCACCGGCCGGGCAGCAAAAACGGCGCGGGCCGCGCCGGGCGATGCTGGCGGGTGTGGCCGGTCTCTGCCTCATCGGGCTTGCGGCGCTGTTTGCGCAGAAAAGCGGGCTGACAGACCGCTGGCAGGCGGATTATTACACCGAAATCGGCGAGACGCGGGTGCTGGCGCTGGAAGACGGCAGCCGCATCAGCCTGAATACCGACACGGCGATCACCGTACATTACTCAGCAAGCGAACGGCGCATCACCCTTCTTCGCGGCGAAGCCTATTTCGATGTGGCGAAAAACCCGGATCGGCCCTTTGTAGTCGAAGATGGAGTCCTGACGGCAAAGGCGCTCGGAACGCATTATTCCGTCCGCGCCGGCAGCGGCGTGCTGCCGCAGGAGGTGCAGGTGGAGGAAGGCCGCGTCGAGGTGACGACGGATACGGATGTCGCCGTGCTGACACCCGGTGAAACCGTCACGCTTGGCGACGACGGCAGGTTGGTGCGCGCGAACAAAGATGTCGCCAACAGCATGGCCTGGCGCGAGGGCAAGCTCGTCTTTTCCGGCCAGCCGCTGCGCGAGGTCCTCGATACCCTCTCGCAATATCGCCGCGGCCGCATCGTCATTCTGGATGAGGCGGCGGCAAGACAGCGCGTATCCGGCATCTTTGACCTGAAGGATACCGATCAGGCGCTCACCATTCTCGAAGAAAGCCTTCCCGTTTCGGTATCGCGGCTTTCGAACATGCTGGTTTTTGTCCGCTCGCGATAAAAAGTATTTTTTTTACGGCTCCGACGTCAGGAGGCAGCCTGCCTTTTCACTCTAGGCAATCAGGACCCGCTGCGGCTTTCGCCGCGGCGGCATGCGATCACGAGTGAGAGGGAAAGACATGAATTTGGGCAAGCAGGCACGCGGCTGGTTCTGGCTGACGACGACGGCGATCATCGGGGGCATCGTCGCGGCAGGTCCCGGCGCCACCGCCGCCAGAGCACAGACGCCGCAAGCCGCAAGCGGCGCGCCCGCAACCGTCACCGTCTCCATTCCCGCCGGACCGCTGGAAAACGCCATCCTGACCTTCGGCCGCCAGGCCAATCTGCGTATGGTCTATCCGTCAGCCATCACCAGGGGCCGCAGCACGGCGGGCGTCAAGGGCACGTTCAGCGTCTCGGCCGCCGTCAGCGGGCTTTTGGCCGGATCGGGATTGAACTACACGCTGGCCGGTGGCAACACGGTGCGTATTTTCGACCCCGCGAACCAGGCGGCAGACGGCAGCGGATCGGCCGCCGCCGGCAGCACCCTCCTCGCCCCCATCACCGTGCAGGGCAATGCTACCGAAGGCGCCAGGGGGATTATCGAGAGCAAGGGCTATGTCGGCAAATCCGGCCGCACCGCCACCAAGACCGATACGCCGATTGCCGAAACCGCCCAGTCGATCACCACCGTCAGCCGCAAGCAGCTGGATGACCTGAAACCGCAGAACCTTTCGGAAGCGCTGAACTATACGCCCGGCGCGCGCCTTGGCCAATATGGCGCGGAACCGCGTTTCGACGCCTTCAAGGTGCGCGGCACCGATCTCAGCACCACCGGCATCTTCCGCGACGGGCTGC
Source organism: Agrobacterium sp. NPDC089420 (assembly GCF_044900305.1). Lineage (NCBI taxonomy): Bacteria > Pseudomonadati > Pseudomonadota > Alphaproteobacteria > Hyphomicrobiales > Rhizobiaceae > Agrobacterium > Agrobacterium sp. NPDC089420. The sequence continues at coordinate 22,090 of NZ_JBJDMY010000016.1, forward strand.
GGCAGGTCAGCAGCCAGAACGGCAGCGCCCGGCTGGAGCCCTATGGCGTGGAAGCGGTCTCCATCCTGCGTGGACCTGCCGCCTCCATCTATGGCGCCAGCAGCTCCGGCGGCATCGTCGACATCATTTCGAAGCGCCCGACGGAAGAGACGTTGCGCGAGGTGGAGCTGCAATATGGCTCCTTCGGCCGCGTCCAGGGCGCCTTCGATCTTTCCGGCGCCGTCGATGACGAAAAGACCATGCTTTACCGTCTGACAGGCGTTGCCCGCGACGGCCGCAACGAAATCAGCGCCATCAAGGACGACCGGCTGTTCATCGCGCCCGCCTTCACCTTCCAGCCGGATGCCGGCACCAAGCTGACGCTGCTCGGCGAATATATGGACAGCACCACCGGCGGCACCTGGGGCTACATCAACAAATATGGCGCCAGCGGCACCTCCATCGGTGCGACATCGGTTTATGGCGGCGATTCCCGGTTCAATGATTTCGAACAGAAACAATGGCGTATCGGCTACGAGTTCGAGCATGAGCTGAACGACAACGTCACCTTCTACAGCAAGGCGCGTTATTCCGCCCTGTCGGCCGACCAGCAATGGGTGTTCAACAGCTGGCCCGGCATCACCATCGAGGATAATGAGGGCGTTTCCGCCGATAATTACTTCAAGACCGAATTCGATACCGGCCCGGCAAAACACACGCTGCTGACCGGCATCGACTTCAGCCACATGTCCTACACCTCGAAACAGGGCGGCGGTCCGGACCTGTTCACCGACACCTATACCTATACGCCTGACGTATCGCTGATCCTGACGCAGCGCATGAACACGCTGGGCATCTATGCGCAGGACCAGATCGAGATCGACCGCTGGCGCCTGACGGCGGGCATCCGCCACGACTGGCTGGACACCGAATATCAGGCCCAGACCGTCGGCGCGGCAACGGCTCCCACCTATGACGGCGATGAAACCAAAACGACGGGCCGCGCCAGCCTCGGTTATGTCTTCGACAACGGCGTGATGCCCTATGTCAGCTACGGCACCTCCTTCGTCGCCAATCCGGGCGTCATCATCACCTCGGGAACGGTGACGGGGCAGGCGCAGCCGACGGTCGGAAAGCAATATGAGCTCGGCGTCAAATACGCCCTGCCGCAATATAACGCCCTGCTGAGCGCCGCCTTCTTCAATCTCGATCAGGACAATGCCACGGTCTACGAGACCTCCTCCGGCATCAACCTTTTGCGCCAGCTCGACCTGCGCTCGCGCGGGGTGGAACTGGAAGCCACGGCCTCGCTCGACAATGGCTGGAGCGTCATCGCCTCCTATTCCTATAACGACGTCGAAATCACCAAGCTGACATCGGAAACGGTCGGCAAGCAGCTCAATTCCTCGCCCTATCACACCTTCTCGCTCTGGGCCGATTACGAGTTCCAGGACGGCGCGCTGGAGGGGCTCGGCATCGGCGCGGGCCTGCGTTATGTCGGATCGAGTTTCGGCGACAACCAGCACACGCCCATTCTCGACAATGAGGCCCGCACCTTCGTTGATGCCTCGCTGCGCTACGATCTCGGCAAGGCCCTGCCCTCGCTGGAGGGCGTGAAACTGCAGATCAACGCCACAAACCTGCTCGATGAAGTCAAGCAGGTGTGCACCACGGGCTACTGCTATTATGACGAAGGCCGCAAGATCGTCGGCAGCATCCGGTATCGTTTCTGATGCTGCAGCAGAACCCCGTCGCAGCGAAGCCCTCGCCGGCCGCCGTCTTTGTGGCGGTCGGCGGGCTTTATGTCGGCCAGAGCGTCATTGGCGGGCTTACCTTTCTCGGCTTGCCCGCGGTGCTCAGAACCGCCGGCCTGCCGCTGGACCAGATCGGCCTGCTCTATCTCACCGTTCTGCCCTGGGCGCTGAAATTCCTGTGGTCGCCGCATGTGGAGCGCTACCGCCTGCCGCCGGTCGGCAAAAACCGCTCGCGGGTGATCGTCGGCGCTGGCATCGTCACCTGCGCCTGCGGCCTCGCGGTGCTTGCCTTTACCGGCCCTTCGCCGGTTTCCGTCGCCATCGCCATCCTGTCGGTGATCGCACTGGTGACGGCGACCGTCGACATCGCCTGCGACGGTTACGCGGTCGAGACGCTGGCGGCCGAACATCATGGCTGGGGCAATGCCGCCCAGGTCGGCGGCTCCTATCTCGGTTCGGCCATCGGCGCGGGGCTGTTTCTGGTGCTCGTGGAACGCTCCGGCTGGATGAGCGCCACGCTGGTCATGGCCGGGCTGGTCATCCTGCTCGCTTTACCCTTCCTGTTCGGCCCGGCGGCAAAAACCGTGGCGCAGACCCGGGATCACCTGCCCTCCATCAGAAATGCCCTGCAGCGGCGCGAGGTGCGCACCGGCCTTCTGGTCGCCGCCGTTTATGTCGCCGCGCAGAAATGGGGGCTGGCCATGCTCGGCCCGTTTCTGGTCGATTACGGCTTTGATCTCGCCACCATCGGCGCGCTGAACGGCGTCGGCAGCATGATCGTCGGTTTCGCCGGCGCACTGCTCGGCGGCACGCTGGTCAGGCTTTACGGCGCGTCGCGGGTTCTGCTCGTCGCCATCTTCGTGCAGACGGCGCTGCTTTGCGTCTTCGTCTATTTCAGCAGCCACCGCGATGTCTCGCAATGGGCTGTCATGGCGGTGGCGGTGGCAAGCTCGTCGGGCATCATGTCCATCGGCTTCGTCGCGCTTTACGCCTGTTTCATGGGCTGGTCCGATCCGCGGCAGGCGGGTGTCGATTTCACCCTGTTCCAGTGCATGGACGGCATCGTCAGCATGGCCGGCGGGCTCGGGGCCGGCGCGATTGCCGAAAAATTCGGCTATCAGGCCTCCTTCGCACTGGCCGCCATCGTCTCCCTGCTCGCCGCACCCGTCATCTTCCTGCTGATGCGGCGGCAGCGCTCCTGAACAAGCCCAACGGGCGCGGCGGTTAAAACCGCGCCCGGCAGGACCTTGCGTCGGCCTATTCGACCACCACCGACAGTGCCGAGCCGGTATAGACCGGCCGCACCTTCACATTGCCCGCATCGATCGTGGCGAATGTGCCGGTCAGGCCGTTGGCGGAAATCACGTCGAGCCGCGTGCCGGCTGCCGGTGCGCCGCCATCAAAGGTAAGCTTCAGCGTCGCGCCATCCAGCACCGCATTGCCCTTGATCCGCAGCGCGGCCTTCTGCGGGTCAACCGCCAGCGTGCCGCCCGACTGCGTATAATCGCCGCCGATGACGGCATCCTTGTCTCCGCCAAGCGAAAGCGTGCCGCCGCTGACCAGCACGCCGCCGGTTCCCAGCGCATCGGCAGACGACGCCACCAGCGTTCCGTCCCTGACGATCGTGCCGCCGCCATAGCTGTTATGGCCGCTGAGCGTCAGCGCGCCGCTGCCGGATTTGACGAGGCGCCCTGCCCCGGCAATATCGTTCGTCCATTTGTCCGCGGCATTGAAGCCGCCGGCGGCGGCATCCATCGTCACCTCGACATCGCCGTCAAAGGCGCCGTAACCACCGGCGGCAGCCACCAGATTGATGCGGCCCCAGCCATTGCTGTCGTCAAGCAGCGGATAACCGGCCTCGATGCCGGTGGAAAACAGCACGGCGCGCCGCTCTGCCGCATCGAGATAGGGCAGGCGCGTCTCCAGCAGGACCTCCGCCCCCTTCGGCACCACCATCGCCGCATCGCCGGCGGCCTTGTCGCGGCTGAAGGAATAGGTCATGCGCCTGCGATAATCCGCCCCGTTCTTCGCCGCATCGGCAAAGGGGTCGACATCAAGCTTTGCGCCATGGGCAAAGTCGACAAGCGACTGGCCCTGCGGCAGGCGTTTGGCGAAATAGGCCTGCAGAGCCTCATGCGCGGCCTTCTTCACCGCGGCATTTTTCGGGTCCTGCAACATGGCGGCGGCCATGGCGGTTGCGGTGATGCGACCGCCGATGACGTCGAGCGGCGAATGCATGCCGGCGACGATGCGGCTCTCGCCGAGTTCGGAGGCCGCCGTCAGCAATTCGGAAAAACGCTCCGGCGCGGCATAGGCATAGGCGATGGCGGCAAGATAGGCGGCATTGGTGTGCCCGCTCGGGAAACCGCCATCCTTGGCGCGGCCGCGATTTTCACGGGCATATTTCAGCGCCGGCACGATGACGCCCGGGTCGCTGTCATGGCTTTCGAAGGTGCGGTCGCCAATGGTTTCCTTGCCGGTCTCGATCACCTCGCCCTTGGCGTTCATGCGCCAGGGCCGCGGTGTGGAATAGAAATATTTCGCCGGCGATGTCGTGCCTTCCGGGCCGCGGATCACCTTCATGAAGGCGACGAAATCCTTCAGCTCGCTATCGGCCGCCCCCGCCTCGGTGCCCTTGTCGTCTTCCTTGCGGGTGATGACCTCGTTCGGGTCGAAATCGCCAAGCGTATGATTGATCGTCGTCGTCGCGCCCGCCCCTTCGCGATACCAGTCGGCAAACGGGCCTAAGCCATCGATGACGCTGTAACCCTGCGAGCGGCGGTCGTTCATATAGGCTTCGAAAGCGGCAGCCCGCGTGCGGTTCTCGCCGGTGACGGACAGCACGTAACGCATGTTTTCCTGCCAGACGGCGGGATCGACGATCTTCACATGGCTGAAATCCGAAGGGCCGTCGCCATTGGCGCCGCCATCCGCCCATTTTTCGTCGCCGAGCGTCCAGATGCGATTGAAACCGGAGAGTATCTCGATGATCGGATTGTCCCGGTCATCATAAGCGCGGACGTCCTCGCCCTTCTCATTCTTGCCGGTCTGGTTGCGATAATTGTCGGCAAGCGGCAACGGATATGTCGCGACGGGCTCCGGCACCGTGATGGCATAACCCTGGCCTGACGGCCCGGTGCGATCGAATGCTTCGGCGCTTTGAACCAGAACCAGCAATGCCACGGAGGCAAGCAGGCCCGAGCGTGCGGACGGAAAAGACGACATCTTCAGTTTGGCCATGACGAATCCTATCATTTGCAGCGAGTGACGCGTGACGAAAACAGGCGGCACGGCTTTCCGCGCGCCTCGTCATCAGGTTTAAACGGAGCGTATTTCAGTTTTTCGAAGGGGCTGATCGAGACAGCATTTGCGGCAATATCCGCCCTAGAAAGCGGAGAGATACGCCCGGAGACCGGCTCCGGGCATATCGTGCGATGGCTTCGTTTCTCCGGCAAAGCCGGATGTCGGCCTTTATTTCTTGACCGCGACGGCCTCGTTGATCTTGGCGACATCATCCGCCAGAACCTTGTAGGTCTGGTCGAGCGTCAGTTCACCGACGATCAGCTGGCTCATGCGCTGGACGATCTGCTGATACATGGCGCTGCCGCCCTTGGCGCGTTCGAAATCGCGCGCCGCCTGCGGCACGTTCTTCTTGTTGTCGAGGAAGACCTTCATCGCCGCCTTGGCGTCTTCGCTCTTCAGCTTGTATTGCGGATCGACGATTTCAGCGCCCGTCAGGATGACGTAGTTTTCAGCGATTTCCCGCTGTACCTTCTCGGAACCGAGGAATTCGATGAAATGGGCGACATCTTCCGGATATTTGGTGCGCTTGAAGCCGACAATGGCGGTGCCGCCGGGCATGGCGTAGCATCCGGCATCACCGCAGGGCGCGTTGATCGCCGCCCATTCGAAAGCGTCGCCGATCTTGTTCTGGAACGGATTGACCATCCAGTTGCCGGCAAGATAGGTCACGACATTGCCGTTGACGAATTCGTCGCCCATGTTCTTGTACTGCGAGCCGCCGGCCGCACCCCACATTTCCTTGGGGAAGCTGCCATTCTGCGTCCATGAATAGATATCGGCGATGTATTTTTTTGCCGCATCATCAGGGAAGCTGAACTTGCCGTCCTTCACATAGGTCGCGCCATAAGAGAAAGCGCCGCCGGAGAAGCGGTGGCCGGAGCGGTCCATGGTGAAGGGGATCTGCACGCCGGTCGCCTTGGCGACGCGGGCGGAGGCCTCGACGATCTCGCTGAATTTCGCCGTCGGACCCGGCAGCGGCTCACCGGCCTGCTCGAACAGCGTCTTGTTGACGAAGGGCAGGTTGAGCGTCTGCGACGCCATGTAACCGTTGATCGACTGCGGATCGTTGACATTCGGCAGGCGCAGCTGGTTGAGGCTGGAGCCATGCAGCTTCGCGAAGGCTTCCGCGTCCTTCATATAGGGGCGCATGTCGAGATAATAGGGGGCGAGCTGCCAGTCGGTGATCTTGGCAATGTCAGGGCCTTCGCCCACCGCCAGCTGCACCGGCAGCTGCTTGGAAACGGCGTCATAACCCGAAGACACGAAGTTGATCTTCACGCCCGGATTGGCCGTTTCGAACTCCTTGCTGAGGTCGGCCATGCGCTGGACGTAACCCTGGTCGTCATCCGTAAAAAGAAAGGTGATCGTGCGTGTCTCGGCCTGCGCGGCCGCAAGACCGGCGACAGAGGCAACGACAAGGGCGCTGACGCCCGAAAACAATTTCATCATGCTCATCCTCCCAATGAAAATATTTTCACAAAATCGAATGCAAGCTCCTCTGCTTAATTCGATTTATCCTGTTTTGCGACTTGACAGAATAAACGTCAAGCTGTTTGTTTCGCCTAAATCGCACAAATCGACGTGAAAAAGTCAAAATCGGTTTGTGAAAATAATTTCATAAAGATCGAAGGGAGGCGATCCATTATGACGGATGGACCTTTGGCGACGGAGACGTCGCAGCCCACATATACCGTCACGGACGGCGAAACGGTGACAGCCTGGATCGTCTCGGATCTGGTGGAGACATCGTTTCCGGGTACGCCCGCGCCGGCGCAAGACCGGGTCAATTACCGTTTCATCAATGGTTTCGTCGATGTCGGCGACCTGCCCTGCCGCAAGGCCTTCCAGGAAACCATGATCGGCCGCGACATCGCGCCGGATACCGGCTGGCCGGAGTCACATCTCAACCTGCCGGGTTCCAACCGCCGGGTGGAATTCACCGGCTTCTGGCATGTTCCCACCCATGTGCAGCGCTGGCTGAAAGGCACCTTCCGCAGCGAAACGGCCAGAAAGGCGCATTTCCGGCTCAGCACCTGCGGCGGCGTCCGCATCTGGGTGAACGGCGTCGAACAGGTCCGCTTCGAACCCTTCATCCGCAACGTCGAAAGCAGCCGCGACATCGCGCTCGACCTCAGGGCCGGCGACAACGAGGTGCTGCTGCTGTGCGAGGATCTAGCGGAACGCGACATCATCTGGTTCTTCGAGCTTGAGGTTGCCGATGCCGTGCCGCTGACGGTCGTGCTGCCCGTGCCGCTCGACCGCGAGGAAACGAAACGTCTTGCAGCATTGGTGCGCGACGTTCGCCCGGCGCGGGACGTGTTTTGCGGCGCGGCGCTCGAACTTGTGTTCGGCGCGGCGCCGGCCAGCGACCTGCCCGTGCATATTTCGGTCAAAAGCCATGGCCACGAGCGCGCCGCGCTCGCGGACGTGGATACGGTGCTGAAGGCCGGCCAATCCGCACTCACGATCCCCGAAACCATCGGCATTTCGGACGGATATCACGGCGTCAGGATCACCATGGGATCCGGAGCGGGAACGGTCACCCGCCTTATCGATGCGGCCTTCATGCATGCGATTGCGCCGGAAGCGTCCAGCGTCGATATCAACGAGCGCAAGAAAGCGGCGCTTGCCTTCAGCGCCCGTTTCGGTGCATGGCGCATCGGCCGCGCGCTGGCGATGGTCGCCACCGGCAGCGATGACATCGACACGATCGGCGGCATCGTCGATGCGACGCTGCGCTCCATCGACCGGCGCGAGGACTGCTCCGATTTCGTGATGATCCCGCTGCTCTGGCTGGTGCGCGCCTATGGCGACCGCCTGCCGGCTGAGATGCGCTCGCGGATCGATGCCTCTATCCTCGCCTATCGTTATTGGGTGGACGAACCGGGCAACGACGTCATGTGGTTCTGGAGCGAAAACCACGTGCTGTGCTTCCACACCAGCCAGCTGCTGGCCGGCGACTATCTGCCGGACGCCGTTTTCACCGCCTCGGGCCGCACCGGCCGGCAACAGGCGGCGCTGGCGGCCGGCCGGCTGGAGCGCTGGTTCGACAGCGTCGAGGCGCATGGCCTCGCCGAATGGAATTCCGCCGCCTATTACCCGGTGGATTTCATCGGCCTTCTCGCGGTCGAACATTGGGCCGGGCCGGAGCTTGCCGCCCGCGCCCGCCACCAGGTCGACCTCATTTTCGAAATGATCGCGCTCCATACGCTCGGCGGCGTTCCCTCCGGCTCGCAAGGCCGGGCCTATGACAAGGAACTGCGCGCCGGGCCGCTGACGGAACTGGCGCCCTTTGCTCAGGTCGCCTTCGGTCAGGGCTGGCTCAACAACGGCGTCGCCTCGTTGCCGCTGTTCTGCTGCGGCGATTACCTGCCGCCGGCGCATCTTGCCGCCCTTTCGCAGCTGGAAAGCGGCCGCATGGTCGAGGCCCGTTATGCGCAGGGGCTGGAACCCGGCAAGCTCGTGCTGTTCAAGAACGAGGCCGCGCAGCTTTCCACCGTGGTGGACCACAAGACCGGCCGCAAGGGCCATCAACAGCACGTCATGGACATCAAGCTTGCCGGCCATCCCATGGCCCGGCTGTGGGTCAACCATCCGGGCGAGGACGATCCCTGGGGCAGCCAGCGGCCGTCCTACTGGGCGGGCAGCGGCATCCTGCCGCGCGTGGCGCAGCATCGCGATCTGGCGATGATGATCTTCGATACGGACGATCACCGCAATGACTGGACCCATGCCTATCTCGGCCGCGACGGGCTGGACGAGGTGCTGGTGGAGGGCAACTGGCTCATCACCCGTTCGGGCCGGGGTTTTGCCGCGCTTCATGCGACGAACGGGCTTCAGCCCGTTACCGCTGGCGCCACCGCCGACCGCGAAATCAGGTCTCCCGGCCGCCGCGCCGGCTGGGTCGGCATCATCGGCTGCGGCGACGGGCCAGCCTTTTCCCGCTTCCGGGAAAAAATTCTCGCCACGCGGGTCAGCTTCGATGCCGAAAACCGGCGGCTCTCGGTCACGCCACCCGGCGGACCCGATCTCACCCTCGCCTGGGACGGCGCATTCACCATTGGCGGGCAGGCCATGGCCTTCGACCATGACCAGCCGCAGCCGGAAATCACCTTCGACAGTGCCGACGCCGCATCGGGCGGCGCGGCGCGACCATTCTACTCCTAGGGCGCTTCCGCTTTTCTGCGAAACGCGAAAACGCTCTAGCTCTTTGTTCTAACGCATTGTCCGGACGTAAAGGCGCTTCCGCTTTTACTGGAAATGCTCCTCAGCGGAATTGACAGATGAACCAGCCAAGCATGGAAAAAGACACTCTCAGGACGACGATCGACAATGTCGCCGCCGCCTTCAGCCGCCTCAAGGGCATTCAGGAAGGTCTGGTCAGCGGCAGTTCCGACGGCAAGATCCAGTTCGACGAATGGGACTGGGAAGTGGGTGTGGGCCTTTACGGCTTCCTGCGCCGGGCGCTCGCCGCCAACGACCGCAAGGCATTGGACGACCTCGTGACATGGTATGGCTGGCAGATCGAGCGTGGCCTGCCGCCGCGCCAGATCAACAGTTCCGCCCCGATGCTGCCGCTCGTCATCCTCACCGAACATGTCGACCGGCCGGATTTCCGGGCGCTGGTGGCAGACTGGGCCGACTGGCTGGTGCACCAATTGCCGAAAACCGAGGATGGCGGCTTCCAGCACGTCGTCAAGGAGCGGCTGAACGAGGGCGAACTCTGGGACGACACGCTGTTCATGGCGTGTCTGTTCCTTGCCCGCGCCGGCGTCGTCTGCAAACGCCAGGACTGGATCGACGAGGCGGTGTACCAGTTCATGGTGCATACGCGTTATCTGTCGGACCCCGTCACCGGGCTGTGGTATCACGGCTGGACCTTCAAGGGCCGCCACAATTTCGCGGACGCCTTCTGGGCGCGCGGCAATTCCTGGATCACCGTCGCCATTCCCGAACTTTTCGAACTGGTGCCGACGCTTGGCGAAAAGGACAAACGTTTCCTCGCCAATGTCCTTTCAAGCCAGGTGCGGTCGCTCCGGCAATATCAGCGCGAAGACGGCATGTTCCACACGCTTCTCGACGACCCGACCTCGCCGGTGGAAACATCGGCCACCGCCGGCATCGCCTATGGCATTCTGCGCGGCATCGAAGCCGGCATTCTCGGCGAAGAGAACCGCCCGCATGCCGACCGTGCGCTGAAAGCGGTGCTCGGCAATATCGATGACGAAGGCGTCGTTCACGGCGTCTCCGACGGCACGCCCATGGGCCACGACCTCGAATTTTACCGCCGCATCCCCAATCTGCCGACGCCCTATGGTCAGGCGCTGACGATGCTGCTTTTGATCGACGTGTTTCTGAAGAGGCCGCAAATATCATGAGCACGCAAGCCGATATCACCATCCCAGCCGGGAGCGGCGACGCCACGGCCGACATCCAGCGGGCGATCGACGCGGTTTCGGCAGCCGGCGGCGGCCGCGTGTCGCTTCTGGCCGGCCGCCATGTCAGCGGCGGCCTCCGGCTCAGGAGCGGGGTGGAGCTGCACCTTGCCGAAGACGCGGTGCTGGCCCCCGTCTCCGACTATGAGGCCTATGCCCATACAACGGTTTCGGTGATCGCCGAGGCATCCAACCGCGGCATGATCATTGCCCGGGGCGCAAGCGACATCGCCGTCACCGGCCCCGGCCGCATCGAGGCCGGCGGTAACAACTTCATCACCGGCGATGACGAGGCGATGGGAACCTACATCCCGGCGGCACGTCGTCCGCGGGTCATGGTGCTGGAAGCCTGCCGCAACGTGCGGCTCGAAAATCTCTTCGTCAGCGGCTCACCGATGTGGACGCTGCATATGGTCGATTGCGACGATCTCAATTTCCGCAATCTCCGCGTCGAAAACGACCGCCGCCTGCCCAATACGGATGGCATCGTGCTGGATGCCTGCCGGCGCGCCTTGATCGAGGATTGCTTCATCTCCACCGCCGATGACGGCATCTGCCTGAAGACCAGCGCCGGGCCGGACGGCAAGGCGGTCGGCGTCTGCAACGATATCACGGTTCGCCGCTGCACCGTCTCCAGCGTCAGCTGCGCCCTGAAGCTCGGCACGGAATCCTTCGGCGATTTCACCAATGTCGTGTTCGAGGATTGCAAAATCGTCGAGTCCAATCGCGGCATCGGCCTGTTCTCCCGCGATGGCGGCGCGATGCGCAACATCCGCTTTTCCCGCATCGAGGCCGAGTGCCACGAAACGCCGGGCGGCTTCTGGGGCTCCGGCGAGGCGGTGACCGTCACTGTCGTCGACCGCCGCCCCGAGCGTCAGGCCGGCAGCGTCGACAATCTGATCGTCGAAGATCTCAGCGGTTCCATGGAAGGCGCGATCAACCTCGTCGCCACGTCGAAAGCCGGTATCCGCAATGTCAGGCTGGAGCGCATCACGCTGTCGCAACAGCCCGGCAAGCTCGGAACCGGCCTGCAACATGATCTGCGTCCCACCAATGCGGATATCGCCCCGAGCCCGGATGCGGCCGGCCGCGCCAATGCCTGGACGCGGGATGCCGAAGGCAGGATCGTCGGACTTCAGGATTATCCGGGCGGAATGCCGGCGGTCTATCTTGCCGGTGTAGAGGGATTTGCGGCGCATGATGTCGCCATTAAAAGAACGATGCCCTTGCCCGAGGGCTGGAACAGCCAAGAGATCGTCGCGACGACGAACTTGTCCGAAGGGAGCAGGTAATGGGAAGTCTGAAACTGGAAAACCTCAACAAGGCCTTCGGTGCCGTTCATGTGCTGCATGACATCGATCTTCAGATCGAGAACGGCGAGTTCGTCGTTTTCGTCGGCCCCTCGGGCTGCGGAAAATCGACGCTCTTGCGCATCATCGCCGGCCTTGAGGATGTCACGTCAGGCACCATTGCCATTGGCGGGCGCGATGTCAGCGCGCTGTCTCCGGCCGAGCGCAAGATCGCCATGGTCTTTCAGTCCTACGCGCTTTATCCGCATATGAGCGTGCGCAAGAACCTTGCCTTCGGCCTGGAAAACCTGCGCTTCAAGCGGGCGGAAATCGAAAGCCGCATCAACGAGGCGGCGCGGATGCTCGCCATCGAGCCCTATCTCGACCGCAAGCCGAAGCAGCTTTCCGGCGGCCAGCGCCAGCGTGTCGCCATCGGCCGCGCCATCGTGCGCGAGCCGGACATCTTCCTGTTCGACGAGCCGCTGTCGAACCTCGATGCGGCGCTGCGCGTGCAGACGCGCGCTGAAATCACCCGCCTGCATCGCGATATCAAGACGACGATGATCTATGTCACCCACGATCAGGTGGAAGCCATGACCATGGCCGACAAGATCGTGGTGCTGCGGGCCGGATGCATCGAGCAGGTGGGCAGCCCGCTCGAGCTTTTCGACAATCCGCGCAATCTTTTCGTCGCCGGCTTCCTAGGCTCACCGCGCATGAACATGCTGAAGGGCACCATCACCAAGGGCGAGGAGGGCAGCATCGCCATCGACGCCGGTTACGGCGTGTCGCTGCCCTGCCTCGTCGATCCGGCAAGCGTCAGCCCGGGACAGGCGGTGCTGGCGGGCATCCGCCCATCGCACTTCACCATCACCGACAATGCCGGCCTGCCCTTCGAGGTGCAGTATCACGAAAGTCTCGGCACCGAGACCTATCTCTACGGCAATCTTCAGGGTGAGAAGGAGCAGATCATCGTGCATCAGGCCGGCCATTTCGCGCCCGCATCCGGCTCGGTGCTGAAGATCGCGCCGGCACGGGAAAAGGTGCATGTCTTCGATCCCGTAACCGAACTGGCATTGCCACGCCTCGGCAGCGAAGGGAGAGGTTAGCATGGCCAATCCGACGCTTGCGAGACTGTCCGACCGTGCGCTTGACGCCGTCATGGCGATCGCCGAAGTGCCGCTCAACTTCATCGAGCGGCTGATCGGCAAAAAGCGCATGCCCTATCTGTTCCTGATGCCGAACCTCGTCCTTTTCAGCATCTTCACCTTCCTGCCGATTGCGATTGCGGTCGGTTACGCCTTTACCGGCGGCACCGAACTTCTGATCACCGACCGCCCCTTCGTCGGACTGGAGAATTTCGGCAAGCTGCTGGATTGCCAGAGCTACATGGATCCCGGAAGCTGCCGGGAATCGCTGTTCTGGACGGCGATCTGGAACACGCTTTGGTTCGTCGGCTTCAATGTCGTCGCCACACTGCTGGTGGCGCTCATCACCGCGCTCATCCTCAACCGGGCGATAGCCGCGCGCGGTTTCTTCCGCGCCATGTTCTTTTACCCGGTCCTGCTGTCGCCCGTCGTCATCGGCCTCATCTGGAAATGGTTCCTGGACCGCAACGGCCTGCTCAACGCCTTTTTGCAGATGCTCGGCGTGCCGCCGGAAATCTTCCTGCTGGATGTCGGCTGGTCGCGTTTCTTCGTGGTCGTCGTTTCGGTCTGGTTCCATATGGGCTTTTATACGCTCATCCTGCTGGCCGGCCTTCAGGCCATCCCGAAGGATCTTTATGAGGCCGCCGCCATCGATGCCGCGTCGCCCCGGCGCACGCTTTTCCGCATCACCCTGCCGCTTCTCGGCCCAAACCTGCTCGTCGTGCTCATCCTGTTGATGATTCGCTCGGTGCAAATCTTTGACGAAGCATGGGTTCTGACCAATGGCGGCGGACCCGGCACGGCCAATACATTCGTCGTGCAATATATCTACCAGATGGCCTTCGGCAGCGATCTGAGGCTGTTTGGCCTGGCGTCGGCCGCATCGGTTCTCATGGGCCTCGTGCTTCTTGCGCTGACCCTCGTGCAGTTGCGCCTCGGCAAAAAGATGGAGTCCTGATCATGTCCAACGCCGTCGCGTTCCTCACGCGCACCCGCCGACCCGGCCGGATCGGCCTCACCGATATCCTCTCCTGGGTCTGGCTCATCGGCGGCACGCTTGCCGTCCTCATCCCGGTCGTCTGGGCCGCCATGTCATCGCTGAAACCGGAAGCCGAGATCACCCGGTTTCCGCCAAGCCTCCTGCCCCGCGCCGCCGTACAGGTGGAGGTGCCAGGTTACGACAAACAGCTCAGCCTGTGGAAAGCCACCATCGATGGCGTGGAGCGGGAAATGGCCATGGTCCGCCGCGTTGGCCTCAAAGCCCAGATGGTGGATCCGGCCAATCCCGGCCCGCCGGTCAGCGTCGATACCCGCGAAATAACGCCTGTCCAGAAACTGACCATCGCGACGGAGAACTTTACCGATCCGCTGACGCGGTTCAGCTTCCTGACCTTCCTCAAGAATTCGGTCTTCGTCACCTTCGTCGCGACGGTCCTGACGCTGATCGTCAACGCCATGGCGGCCTTTGCGCTCTCGAAATACCGTTTCCGCGGCGAGAAGGCGATCTTCGTGCTGATCATTTCCACCCTGATGATCCCGCTCACCGTCGTCATGGTGCCGGCCTATCTCGTCATCGTCGGCGTCGGCCTCGTCGACAATCTCTGGGGCGTCATCATTCCCACCGTGGCCACGCCAACCGGCGTGTTCCTGCTCCGGCAATATATGCTGACCATCCCCGACGAGCTGATCGAGGCCGCCCGCGTCGATGCCGCCAGCGAATTCCGCATCTTCTGGCGCATCATCCTGCCGCTGACGGCGCCGGCGCTCGCGGTTCTCGCCATCTTCTCGGTTCTATGGCGCTGGAACGACTTCCTCTGGCCGTTGATCGTCCTCAGCAGCCGCGAAAACTTCACGCTGCAGGTGGGCCTTAACGCCTTCCAGGGCGAGTTCTCGGTGCAATGGCACTATATCCTCGCCATGACCTTCCTCAGCCTGGCGCCTGTTACCGTCGTCTTCCTGTTCCTCCAGCGTTACATCACGACGGGCATTGCCGGCACGGGGATGAAGTAAGGGGGATCATGGATACTCGCGTTGAAACCCTGACTTCACCGTTGGCTTGGTGATGTCACTGGTGCTCCTTTCACCCCGTCATCCCGGCATTGAGCCGGGATCCAGCCAGCCCAAGTCTTTGGGCTGAAAGGAGTCTTCCCGTCGCGCGGACGCGCGACGGCTGGATTCCGGCTCAAGGCCGGAATGACGGGAGGAAAGCTAATCGCTCTAAAGACATATGGCCACGAGCCCCGGAGGCGTTGGATCACCCTACTTCGGTGGCGGCGCGATGCTGCCCCTTAAAACCAGCCGACAGCCGAGTTCCAGCCGATGCGCCGGGCGGGTCGGATCAGCCGCCACGAGCCGCTGCTCCAGCAGCGAAAGAGCCGCGCCGCCCAGCCGGTCGGCCGGCAGCTGGATGGTGCTGAGCGGCGGCGCGCTGAAAGCCGCCGGCATGATATCGTCGAAACCCAGCACCGAGACGTCGTCGGGAACGCGTATACCCGCTTCCGTCAGCGCCTTCAGACAACCGAGCGCGAGATTGTCGGCGGCGCAGAAGATCGCCGTCGCGTTTCTGAGCGGGCATTCCTCGGCCAGCAGGCGGCGAATGGCGATCTCGCCCCATTCCGGCTCATAACTCTCCACCTCTATGACCATATCGGCCGGAACTGTCAGGCCAGCCGCCAGAAAGGCGTCGCTATATCCATCAAACCGCCGGCGGATCGTCGTGCGCCCCTTCCAGGTGATGTGCAGGATATTGCGGTGCCCGAGGGAGAGCAGATGCTCGATACCGAGGCGCGCGCCAAAACGGTTTTCGGCCGTCACCGTGTCGACGATCATGGCCGGGTCTTCGCCATTGATCAGCACCACCGGCCTGGAAAGCCCGGACAGCGCCTCGACCAATTGTGCCCTGTCATCGTTGAGAACCACGATGCCATCGACATTGTCGCCATCGGCAGCCTCCGCCACGGCAACGGGATCAAGGCGGCTCGTGGTGCTGACATAAGGAACGATACGAATGCCGCGCCGCTCGCATTCGCGCCGGAAACCGTTCAGCATCGTCCAGCTGACCATGTTGAGATCGCTCTGCGGGGCGGCGTCATTGGTCATGGCGAGCAGCACGACGCGCAGCGTGGCGATTGTCGCCTTCTGCCGGCGGCTTTCGAGATAACCCAGCGTGCGGGCCGCTTCCAGCACCCGCTCGCGAACCTGCGTCGTCAAGGGCGCCGTGCCGTTGATGGCGTGCGAAGCGGTACTCAGCGAAACATTCGCCTCCCGCGCCACATCCTTAAGCGTCGTTTTCCTGTCTACTTTCATATGAGGGAAATCAACCACTCTTCTTCGGACGGTGCGGCCAGAAAGCCTGCCTCACGCAGTCGATCTGAAGAATAACCGTGCCGGTTTGCTGCTCTCTAGTCATCCGAAGACTACAGCATCATCGGTAAATACGAAATTGATTTCTCTCGGTTTTCGCCGTTCTTCCCGTCTTCGCTCAAAACGCCGCCCGCAGCAAACCGCGGGCGGCGAGACGGTCAGAGCGCCCGGGAGATATGATCGATACTTTCCTTCACGGCAGCAGCCGAGTCCTTCAGCGCGTGCACCTCGGACGCGAAGGGTTCGAAGCTGTAGGGACCTTTATAACCGGCAGCTTCAAGCGTCCTGATCTGGGCGATATTTTCCAGCCGGTCGCCGCCATCGACGAGAACACGGTGGGCGTCGAGCATGTCGGCGACGGAGACGGCGGGGTCGGTGACACCGGAAATATGCACCAGGCCGGTGCGTTCGGGAAAGAACGCCGTCTCTCCCGCAAGGTGGTGATGGAAAGTGTCGTGCACCAGCCGGTAGACATCGCCGCCGCCGGCCGCGTCGATGGCCCTGACGGCTTCGGCCTTGGTGCGCAGCGAGGAGACCGGGAAACCGAGTGGCTCGACCAAGCCTGTCAGGCCGCGCTCTTCGAGGATCGGTTTCATGGCCTTCAGCGCCGTGACGAGATCGTCAAAAGACACCACCGTACCGTCATTGAGCGGGCACATGACCAATGCCTTGGCACCGCTGGCGGCGGCATAATCGGCCATAGCCACGGCGCGCTCCGGCAGGTCGCCCGACCAGACGTTGAAGGGATAAAGCGCGTTGATGGAGACGATCGTCACGCCGGCCTTTTCGGCCGCCGCCTTTACCGCGGCTGGATCCACTGTGCCGACGATGTCTGGCAGATCATTGCGGATTTCGACTTCGGTGAGGCCGAGTTCACGGGCGGTTGTAAAGAACGCCTCAAGGGAAAGTTTCGGGGCGGTGATGTGGTTGATGGCAAAACGCATGAAGACCTCACTGATAAAGGGCGGGACGGGCAGGCAGTTCGATGGCGACGGCCGCCCCTTGCGTCTCCTGCGCGGCGACGCAGGCGTCGGAGGTGATGGCGGCGACATAGCCATCCCAGGAATTCGGCCCCGATGCCGTGCCCTTCGCGGCCGCATGGATGAAATCCTGCAATTCGACATCGTAGCTGGCGATGAAGCGATCCTTCCAGTCGGTGAGGATATCGTTTTCGAGCTTCGCGCCGAGACGCAGCTGGATCGCCATCGGCTCCGGCAGGCGGGCAATGCCGTCCTCGCCGACCACTTCGCACTGGATGTCATACCCATAGTGGCAATTGACGAAGATCTCGACGTCGATGACCGTGCCCTTGGCGGTTTCCAGAATGACGATCTGCGGGTCCTTCAGCTTCGCGTGGCTGCGGGCGGCGGAGCGGGGGAAAAGCACCCGCGCCGAGACATAGTCGTCATCAAGCAGCCAGCGCAGCACGTCGATTTCGTGAACGAAGGTATCGTTGATCGCCATCGGCGTCACATAATGTTCAGGAACCGTGGGGTTGCGATGGGCGGCATGGACGATGATCGGCGCGCCGATCTTCGTATCCACGGCCCGTTTCAGCGCCACGTAACCGGCGTCGTAACGGCGCATGAAGCCCACCTGAACCAGCCGTTTGCCATGCGCCACCTCGGCGTCGACGATGCGTCTTGCGCCTTCGGCCGTTGTCGCCAGCGGCTTTTCGCAAAAGCACGGCTTGCCGGCGGCAATGGCCGCCAGCACATATTGCTCATGCGTGGCACCCCAGGAGGTGACGAGCACGGCATCCACGTCGGGCGAGGCGATAAGCTCCTCGCCGGTGGCGAAGATGGCGGCATCCGGGGCGATGTCGTTCTTGACCGCCTCGGCCGAGGCGCGGTTGACGTCGCTCAGCGCAACGACCTTCGCGCCGCCCAGAACCTGATTGATACGGCGGGCGTGATCGCGCCCGATTGCGCCGGTGCCGACGACACCAATTCTCACAGTCATCTGAAATACCTCATTTCCAGTATTTGGCGACGTATCGCCGGGTTTCGCTGAGCATGAACCGCGCGCTTTCATCGACGCGATCTTCCCAGGCAAAGACGCAGTTCGACAGCACGCCATCGAATTTCATGTCGGCAAGCGTCGCAAAGAAGGTCTCCCAGTCGATCTCGCCCTGGCCGAAATCGGTGTGCTGATGCACCCGGACCTTCGAGCCGGGGGGATTGACGATGTAACGCAGCTGCGAGGACTTGTTGTGGTCATAGGTATCGGCAAGGCGCACATGCACCAGATGGCCTTCGGTCGCACGCAGGTTCGCCACCATGTCCGGCCCGTAAAAAAACGTATGCGGCGCGATGAAGGAGGCCTTTACCGCCTTGGAATTGATGGTCTTGATGATGTCGATGGCCGGCGCGATCTCCTCGATCCAGTCTTCGGGATGCGCCTCCAGCGACAGCACCAGCCCTTCCCGCTCGAGGATCGGCACCAGAATATCCATGGCGCGGAAGAACTGCGCCTCGCAGGTTTCCGGGCGGTGCAGGCCGGAACGGTCGTTGAGGCTACGCTCCGGCGAGCCGCCGCGGCCGAATTCCGAAACGAACATCGGGCATTCCATCTCGACGGCAATTTCGATGGCGCGTTTCCAGTTGTCGATCGCCACTTCCCATTCGTCCGGATAGGGGCTTGCCCAGCGATACATGGGCTGCAGGGTAGCGAGACCGACGCCATGGTCCTTCAGCGCCTTTTTGAATTCGGCGACCCGTTCGGGATAGACCTTCGGCCGTGTCCACCAGGAGAGGAAATCCGGGCGCGGCGAAAGTTCGACATAGTCATAACCGAGGTCTGCGACCTTGCGGCAGGTTTCGGCCAGGGAAAGGTGCCGGAACATGTGGGGATCGAGCGTATGTTTCATGGCTGTTTCCAGTAGAGTAATAGATGGACCGGGGCCGAAGCCCCGTCTATTTCGCGTAGGCGGACATGTTTTCGCGGGTGACGAGTTCGAAAGGCACCCAGAGCGTCTTTTCCGTGCCCTGCCCGGCAGCGGCCTTCACCGCCGTCTGCACGGAGACCTCGCCCTGCTTCGTCGCGTTCTGGTAAACGGTGATATCGAGATCGCCGGCCTGCATGGCGGCAAGACCGTCCGGCGTGGCGTCTATGCCGGCAATGACGACATCCTTCATCGAAACGCCTGCTGCTTTGAGCGCCTGCGCGGCGCCGATCGCCATTTCATCATTATTGGCGATAACGGCATCGAACTGGATGCCCGCCGTCAGCCACGAGGAGACAAGGTCCTGCGCCTGCGTGCGGCTCCAGTTCGCCGTCTGTTTTTCAAGGATGTCGATCTTGCAGTCCGGCTTGGAAAACACCGTTTCGACATCCTTGGTGCGCACCAGCGCCGCGTGGTTTTCCAACGGCCCCATCAGGATGACGGCCTTGCCCTTGCCGCCCATCAGCTTGCAGGCGGCTTCGGCTTCCATGGTGCCGGAATCGAGTTCGTTGGAACCGACAAAAGCCGTGCCGTCAGGCAGGCCGGTTTCCAGTTCCGCCGGCGGATGGTTGACATAGACAAGCGGAATTTTTGCGGCTGATGCGGCCTTGGTGATTGCGGCGGTGGCATCGCCATCCACGGCATTGACGATGATTGCATCGACGCCATTGGCGATGAAATTCTGCACCTGATTGAGCTGCTTTGATGGATCAAGCTGGGCATCCTCGACCAGAAGCTCGATGGTTTTATCGCGCCCGGCCTCGGCCCTGATGCCGTTGAGCAGGATCGTCAGAAACGGATTGTCGAAAGACGTCATCGAGACCGCGATGCGGGTCTCGGCAAGGGCCGGCGTCGCGAAAATGCAAAGTGCCGTCGCCATCAATAGTTTTCTCAAGGTTTCCTCCCGCGGAAATCGCCGCTGGTTCAATCATTCCGTGTCGCCGGAGCCGGCCATCCTGCCGGCTCCGGCGCGTTTGGCCTGCCCGGCGGCGCTCCCCGGGAGCGGAGAAGCCGCCTTGGCATGGCCATGGCTCAGTTCTTGGCCTGATAGTTCTTGAGGTTGTCAGGCGTGACGAGTTCGAAGGGCACGAAGACCTTCTTGTCCACCGCATCGCCCTTGGCGAGTTTCAGCGCCGCATCCAGCGCACCCTTGCCCTGGCCTGCGGCGTTTTGGAAAACGCTCACATCCAGATCGCCCGCCGCCATGGCGGCCAGCGCGTCCTGCGTGGCGTCGATGCCGGCGATGATGACGCTGTCCATCGACCGGCCGGCCGCCTTCAGCGACTGGATGGCGCCGATGGCCATCTCGTCATTGTTGGAAATGACGGCATCGAACTCCACACCGGCTGAAAGCCAGTTGGTCATCAGGTCCGAGCCTTGCGTGCGCGACCAGTTGGCGGATTGTTCCTCGACAAGCTTGATGAAGCTGCAATCGGGCGTGGCGACCACATCCTTGATATCCTGCGTGCGCATGCGGGCCGCCTGGTTGGAAAGCTCGCCCATCATCACCACGGCCTTGGCGTCCGTTTTGCCAGCTTCTTTCAACAGCCGGCAGACTTCCTGCGTCTGCAGCGTGCCGGACTGTTTTTCATCGGAGGCGACAAAGGCCTGCTTGTCCGGCAGGCTGTCGAGATTGACCGGCTGGCGGTTGACGTAAACGAGCGGAATACCGGCGGCGGCAGCGGCCTGCGAAAGCGCCACGGTCGCGTCCGTATCGACAGGATTGACAATGATGGCGTCGACGCCGGCAGCGACGAAGTTCTGCACCTGGCTCAGCTGCTTGCCGACATCGTTCTGCGCATCCTCGACCTGCAGCGAAACACCGCTCATGCCCTTGGAATAATCGATCATGCCGTTGCGCAGCACGGTCAGGAAATTATCATCGAACAGCGCCATCGAAACCCCGACGGTCTGCGCCGACGCACCCGTTGCCAGCATGGCGGCGAAAGCTGCAATTGCGAAATGTCTTTTCATGTCGTCCTCCTCCAAAACCCTTGAAAAGAACCGGCTGGGCGGGCTTGAGCGTGTTGCGCCGCCACCGCCTTCCGGCAAAGGCCGCCCCTTCGCCGCGAAGGAAAATCCGCAGCGTCAAACAGCCCTGAAATAATCTAATGTCGTGTGGGTCCGGCCTCCTGCCCGTTCCACCGGCGGCCAAGATTTCCTAGTCCGGCCCCGGCGTCAACGCGTCAGCAGCACGCAAAACCATCAAGCATGATAGAAACGGACACCGGGTTTATGATGGAATCTATCAAACCATCACAGGCTTTCAGGAACCCACAGATGCGCGGGCACAAAACGCTGCCCCGGCGTTTCCGCCATGCCGTGTTCGATGGTGTGAACCATGGTGGCCAGAAGGTCGGTGCAGAGTTCGCGCAGCGGGGTCTGGAAGACGCCGCTGATGCGCCTTTCCAGCAGCGCCTGACGGGACTCGGGCGTCAGTTCATTGACGAGGCAGACGATGTTTTCGTGCCGGTTTTCCTGCTGCAACGCCTCGATCACCCCTTCCATGCCGCCGCCGACGCAATAGATGCCGACAAGGTCCCGATGCTTGGCGATGGTATCCATGACCAGCTCATAGGTCAGCCGCCGTGTTTCCAGCGTGATCAATGCGTCCATCACCTCGAACTCCGGTGCATATTCGCGCATGTAGCTGCGAAAGCCGGTTTCGCGCAGCGAATGGCCATGGAACCGGTGGCCACCGAGGAGAAGAAGCACCTTGCCCCTGCCGCGCGCCAGCCGGGAGATCATCCACGCTGCCGTGCGCCCCACCTTCATGTTGTTGGCACCGAGATAGGCTTCCCGCACCCCCTGCGCGAAATCCGAAAGCAGCGAAAAGGTGGGAATGCCCCTGGTCTTCAGCGCCTCGACGGCGGCGGTGACATCGTGATGGTCCGGTCCCGTCGCGGCCACCGCCTGGACCCGGCCCTTCATGCCGGTCAGCAGCGCTGCCAGTTCGCCCGGCTCGCCGGACTGGGCGAATTCGATGCGCAGATTGAGATGACGATCACGGACGTTGCGCGCCGCAAGCTCCAGCTCGTCGGCAAAGGTCTGGTAAAAAGCGTGCCGTTCCTTGCGCAGGATGATGCCGAGACTGTAGGACGGCATATCGGCCAGCATGCGCTGGCGAATGATGTTTGTGGCATGGAAACCGATCTTCTCCGCCGCCTCGAACACCCGCCGCGCGGTCTCCTCCCGCACCGGCAGGCGACCATTCAGCACCCGGTCGACGGTGGCGACGCTGACGCCGGCGGCTTTTGCAACATCGGTGATGGTCGGACGCTTCATGTTGGCACCCCGCAAGCGGAAAGATTCCCGTCATATCTCGCAAAACATGTCACGGATGATGATGGAATCCAACATGGGTGAAGGGATATGGTAAGAGCGTCATGGGAAAAATGCTGAGGCTGCGTCTCTTGTGTGGCGCCTGCTTTACCATCCACCAGGACTAGCCGTTACGACTAGTCCGCCACGCCTCCTTCCCTCTCTTTGCTTGTCATCACGCCTCCTCCCCTCATCTCTGTGCTTTTCACAGAGATCCAGCCAGCCCAAGTCCTTGGGCTGAAAGGAGACCTTACCCGCCGCGCAGACGCGCGTCGGCTGGATTCCTGTGACAAGTACAGGAATGAGGGGGATTTTGGGGGCAAGGCGAGAAAATCGTCTGCCGAGTGGCCTGAATGGTTCCAATCACGCGGAATGAAACTACGGCAGCGGTATTCATACCCTTTTATAGCAGCATCCGCACCGCCTCACGACGGCATCCGCACCGTATCCCGATACCGAAGCCGCTTGTCCCGTCAGACCCGCTCCAGCGCCACGGCAATTCCCTGCCCGACGCCGATGCACATGGTGGCGAGTGCAAGCCGCTTGCCGGTCAGCGACAGTTCAAGCGCTGCCGTGCCTGCAATGCGCGCACCCGACATGCCAAGTGGATGGCCGAGTGCAATCGCGCCGCCATTCGGGTTGGCGCGCGCATCGTCATCGGCAATGCCAAGCTGGCGCAGCGTCGCAAGGCCCTGGCTGGCAAAGGCCTCGTTCAGTTCGATCACGTCAAACTGTTCCTGCTTCAGCCCGAGCCGAGCCAAAAGCTTCGCAGAGGCCGGGGCCGGGCCGATGCCCATGACGCGCGGCGGAACGCCCGCGGCGGCACCGCCGAGAATGCGGGCAATCGGCGTCAGACCGTATTTCTTCGCCGCTTCCGCCGAAGCGATGATGAGCGCGGCGGCACCGTCATTGACGCCCGACGCATTGCCCGCCGTCACCGTCGCGCCATCGCGCCTGTTCACCGGCTTCAGTTTCGCCAGCGCTTCGAGACTGGTCGCACGCGGATGTTCGTCCCTGGAGACGACCAGCGGATCGCCCTTGCGCTGCGGGATCGTCACAGAGACGATTTCCCTGTCGAGACGGCCATTGGCCTGCGCATCCGCCGCCTTCTGCTGGCTGCGCACGGCAAAGGCATCCTGATCCTCCCGCGACACCTGATAATCGACCGCGACATTGTCGCCCGTCTCCGGCATGGAATCGACGCCATATTGCGCTTTCATCAGCGGATTGACGAAACGCCAGCCGATAGTGGTGTCATAAATTTCGGCATTGCGCGAAAAGGCGCTGTCCGCCTTCGGCAACACGAAGGGCGCGCGGCTCATGCTTTCCACGCCGCCGGCGATCATCAGTTCCGCCTCGCCCGATTTGACGGCGCGCGCAGCCGCAATGACGGCATCCATGCCGGAGCCGCACAGCCGGTTGATGGTGGTTCCGGTCACGGAAACCGGCAGGCCGGCAAGCAGCAGCGACATGCGCGCCACATTGCGGTTATCCTCGCCCGCCTGGTTGGCGCAGCCGAAAATGACATCCTCGACCGCTTCCCAGTCGACAGACGGATTACGCTCGACAAGCGCCTTCAGCGGCACCGCGCCGAGATCGTCGGCCCGCACCGGGGAAAGCGCGCCGCCGAAGCGGCCGATGGGCGTGCGGATATAATCGCAGATGAATGCGTCGGTCATCGGTTTTTCCTTAAAGTTCCGGGGCGACGAGATCGGCGACATCGCCATCGACCGCCAAAGGCGCGCCGGTCATGGCCTGCAATTCCTCGAACGTCATCGCCGGCCGTTTTTCGCGCAGCACGAAACGGCCACCCACCACGTCGATCACCGCATGGCTGGTATAGATGCGGGTGATGCAGCCGACGCCGGTGAGCGGGAAGCTGCATTTTTCAACGAGCTTCGGCTCGCCGTTCTTGGTGACATGTTCGGTGATGACGAAAACCTGTTTTGCGCCATGCACCAGATCCATGGCCCCGCCCACGGCCGGCACACCCTTGGAGCCGACCCGCCAATTGGCGAGATCGCCATTCTGCGCCACCTGATAGGCGCCGAGGATCGCCACATCGAGATGCCCGCCGCGCACCATGGCGAAGCTGTCGGCATGGTGGAAGAAGGCGGCACCCGGCTTCAGCGTCACGGCCTTCTTGCCGGCATTGATGAGGTTCCAGTCCTCCTCGCCCTCCGGCGGCGCTTCGCCGAAATTCAGGATGCCGTTTTCGGTGTGGAAGATCGCCTGACGGCCGGGCGGCTGGTAACGCGCCACCATTTCCGGAAAGCCGATGCCAAGATTGACATAAGCGCCGTCCTCGATGTCCTGCGCCGCACGCCAGGCGATCTGGGCGTTGGAGAGCTTGATGTCTTCGCGGGTGTCGATGGTCGTGGTCATGCGTAGGCTACTCCGGCGCGAATGAGGACTTCTTCCTGTTGCGGATCGGGGATTTCCACGACGCCGTTCACAAAAATGCCGGGCGTCACGACATGCTCCGGGTCGATGTCGCCAGCGGCGACGATCCTGGAGACCTGCGCGATGGTGGTCTTTGCGGCCATGCACATCAGCGGGTTAAAATTGCGCCCCGCCTTGTTGTAGGTGAGGTTGCCATAGGTATCGCCAAGCTCGGCCTTGACGATGGCGAAATCCGCCTTCAGCCAGCGCTCCTGAACGTAAGAGCGGCCGTCAAATTCGGCGATGACCTTGCCCTCTGCCAGTTCCGTGCCGAAGCCGGTCGGGGTGTAGAAGGCGGGAATGCCGGAACCGCCGGCGCGGATGCGCTCGGCAAGCGTGCCCTGCGGCACCAGTTCCAGCTCGATTTCACCGGCCAGATAGCGGTCTGTAAAGGCGCGCGGATCGGAAGAGCGTGGGAAGGAGCAGATCATCTTTTTGACCATGCCGGCATCGATCATCGCGGCGATGCCGATGCGGCCATTGCCGGCATTGTTGTTGATGACCGTCAGGTTCTTCGGTCCCCTGTCGATCAGCGCATGGATCAGTTCGATCGGCGCACCGGAGCCGCCGAAACCGCCGATCATGATCGTCGCACCGTCGCCGATGCCGGAAAGCGCCTCTTCCGCGCTCTTGATTGTCTTGTCCATTCTCAAAGCCTCCTTCCAGCCGCGCGGATGGAACCGGCAAGGCTGCGTTGCCATGAGGTAAAGCCGAAATTGCCTCGACGGCAAGGATTTTGTGCGTTATATGATTTTTGTTCGTATATCGCACAAATGGAGGCGTGACATGGCCGTCAGCGAAAGAGACATGATGGGCGGTCTTGCCAAGGGATTGCGGGTGATCGAGGCTTTCAGCGCCGAGCGCCCGCGCCTGTCCATCTCCGACGCCGCCGAGATCGCCGGGCTGGACCGCGCCACCACACGCCGCTGTCTGCTGACACTTTCGGAGCTTGGATATGCCGCTTATGACGGCAAGTTCTTTACCGTCACGCCGAAGGTGCTGCGGCTTGGAACCGGCTGCCTCGCCACCATGCCGCTGCCGAAGATCGTGCAGCCGCTCATCGACCGTCTTTCGGAAGAGATCGGCCAGAGCACGTCGGTTTCTATCCTGGACGAGACGGAAATCGTTTATGTCGCCCGCGCCGCCCAGCAACGGGTCATGTCGATTGCGCTGATGCCGGGTTCGCGCCTGCCCGCCTATTGCACCTCGATGGGTCGTGTTCTGCTTTCCGCACAAACACCCGAGCGGCAGCGCGATATTCTCGGAGCCTCCCGGCTGGTGGCCCGCACGGAAAACACGATCACCGACATGGACGCCCTGCTCGCCGAAATCGAGATGACCGGCCATCGTGGTTATGCGTTGATCGATCAGGAAGTCGAAATCGGTCTTCGCTCCATCGCCGTGCCGCTGAAAAGCGTGCGCGGCCAGACGGTCGCCGCGCTGAATGTCGGCCTCGCCGCTTCGGTCGCCTCGATGGAGGATCTAGTGGCGCGTTACCTGCCCGCCCTTCTTGCCGTTCAGCGGGAACTGGCGAGAATGCTGGTCTGAGGCAGCGTCTGCCGCATGCCGGAATCGCCCATTTTGCGCTGTTCCGCGAGCCGCCAGGCGCGCGGCGTCATGCCGGTCTCGCGCCTAAAGAAGCGGTTGAAATAGGCCGGATCGGCAAAACCCAGCCCTTCGGCGATCATCTGCACGCTGGAAACCGTGAAGATCAGCTCCTGCTGGGCGATCTCGATCTGCCGCCTGGCGATCAGCCGCTGCAGGCTGAGGCCGGAAACCGAACGGACGAGCCGGTTGAGGTGGGTTTCTGAAAGGCCGAGTTTCTTCGCGTAAAACCCGGCTTTTTGCGGCTCGCGGATATGGCGGGCAATCAGCGACAGCAGCCGTTCGAAACGTTGCTCGGCAAGGCCCTCGCCGCTTGTTTCCAGAAGCGGTCGCGCCGCCCGTGAAAGAAGCGCAACCACGGTGGCGAGCTGGCCTTCGATCATCGCATCGCGACCAATATCGCGCGCCTCATATTCCATGGAAATCCGTTCGAAACCGCTGCGCAGGCCTTCTTTTTCGGCAAAATCCTGCAGCGGCAAAAGCACCGGCTGCTGGAAATTGCGCAGCAAAAGCGCCTGCACCGACGCCGGCAGCGCGCCCGGCAGCATGGTGACGATCACCCCGCCAATATCGCGGGAAAAACGGAAGCCGTGTTCGAAACCCGGCGGCACGATGATGGCGACCGGCGGGCGGATGGGCTCGATGCGGCCATCCAGCAACGCGTCGCCCTCACCACCAAAAATGTACAAGATTTGCAGGAAAGCCGAGTGGCGATGCAGCCCGATTTCGAAACGGTGCAGGCTGCTTCTCGAAAAAAGCGTCTCGCAATGGAAGCGGAAATCAGTGGCTTGCGCCGCTTCTTCGCCATAAAGCCCCTCATGCGCAGCAATCCGCATCTCACCCCACTCCTCCGCCTGATGGTCGGATTGTGCAATTTACGGACCGGAAAGTCCATTGAGCTTGTCGTATGCCTTGGTCAATTTCTTGACGGGAGACAAGTTCGGGAGGAAACAATGCGCACACAGGTCGTCATCATCGGCTCCGGCCCATCGGGGCTGCTGCTCGGCCAGCTTCTGGCGAGAGCCGGCATCGAGACTGTGATCCTCGACCGGGTCAGCAAGGATTACATCCTCGGCCGTGTCCGCGCCGGCGTGCTGGAGGAAGGCACGGTGCGGCTGATGGAAAAACTAGGCGCGGACAAGCGCCTGCGCCGGGAAGGCCTGCCGCATGACGGGTTTTCGCTGACCTTCGACGGTCGCGACCACCGTATCGATCTGTTCGATCTGACGGGCGGCAAACGCGTCATGGTCTATGGCCAGACCGAGGTGACCCATGATCTGATGGATGTGCGCGAGGCGGCAAGCCTTGTGACCATCTATGACGCCGCCAATGTCGAGCCGCATGATTTCGATGGCGAAAGCCCCTATGTCACCTATCGGAAAGACGGCGTAAGCCACCGGATCGATTGCGATTTTATCGCCGGTTGCGACGGTTTTCACGGGGTCAGCCGCAAATCCGTGCCGCAAGGCGCGATCAAGGAATTCGAGAAGGTCTATCCCTTCGGCTGGCTCGGCATTCTCGCCGATGTGCCGCCGGTCAACCACGAACTCATCTACGCCAACCACCCGCGCGGTTTTGCCCTCTGTTCCATGCGCTCAAACACGCGCAGCCGGTATTACATCCAATGTCCGCTGGAGGACCGGCCGGAAGACTGGAGCGACGAGCGCTTCTGGGATGAAATCCGCCGCCGCCTGCCGGAAAACCATGCGGATGAAATGGTGACCGGCCCGTCCTTTGAAAAATCCATCGCGCCGCTCCGGTCCTTCGTCAGCGAGCCGATGCGGTTCGGACGGCTGTTTCTGGCCGGCGACGCCGCCCATATCGTGCCGCCAACGGGCGCCAAGGGCCTGAACCTCGCCGCCAGCGACGTGCATTATCTGAGCGAGGCGCTGATCGAGTTTTATCACGGCAGGTCCGAGGCCGGCATCGATGCCTATTCGCAGAAGGCGCTGTCGCGCGTCTGGAAGGCCGTGCGTTTCTCCTGGTGGATGACGACGATGATGCACCGTTTTCCCGATACGGGCGATTTCGGCCAGCGCATCCAGGAGGCGGAACTCGATTATCTCGTGCAATCGCGCGCCGCTTCCACGGCGCTCGCGGAGAATTATGTCGGGCTTCCCTATTAGGTGCCCTGAGACAAGCGGTCTTATCTGTACCGTTCCCACATCCGTCACCCCGGACCTGATCCGGGGTCCAGCGCGATCAAGTCTTTGATCGCAAAAGACTCTATTCACGGCGCAGACGCGCCGTGGCTGGATTCCGGCTCAAGGCCGGAATGACGGAGGAAGACTCGCCCCGCGCATCAAAAACCCGTCTCAGTCCTCCCATCCAGCAACTCGCCCGCCGCTTCGCGAATAGCCTGCATCAGCAGCGACAGCGGCAGCGAGGGCTGCGTATCGGCCCGGACCGTCAGCCCCACCGGGCCGCTGGTGTCGCCGGTCTCCACCGGCAGGATCGCCAGAACGCCGTCGGCCACATCCGCCGCCACCACGCCCTCGGAGATGATCCAGATCGCATCGCTGGTGCGCAGAAAGGCGCGGCCGAAGGCATCCGACACGGTTTCGATGCGGATCGGCAGCGCCGGAACGCCGTTGGCGATCAGGAACTGCTCGACGATCGGCCCGATGACCGATTGCCGCGTCGGCATCAGCACCGGATATTCATGCAGGTGATCGAACACCGAAAGACCCGGCGATAAAAGCGGATGGCCGGCGCGCACCACGAAGCGCACCTTTTCCGAATAGAGGTGTTCAAAGGAAAAACCCGCCATTTTCTGTGGCGCGGCCAAACGCCCAACGACGAGATCGAGATCGCCGACGCGCAACTGCTCCAGCAGAACGGCGTTTTCGCCCGTCACGATCTTTACCGGGCTGCCGGTCCTTTCCGCCAGAAAACCGGCCATCGCCTTCGGCATGATCCGCACCGAAACCGTTGGCAAAGCGCCGATCCGCACCGGAGGACCGGCACGCGCCGCCTCCTGCGAGACCGAATCGACCGCCTGGCGCAGCGCCGTCATCGTCGCGCCGGCATGGCGCAGGAACACTTCGCCGTAGCGGCTGATGCGGATGCCGCGCCCCTCCCGGTCGAACAGCGAGACGCCGAGAATCTCTTCCAGTTCGCGGATGGTCTTCGTCACCGCCGGCTGGCTGACATGCAGGATTTCCGCGGCGCGGATGACACTCTTCTGGCGCGCCACCTCCACGAAAGTCTGCAGGTGGCGAAACTTGATACGCTGGTCGACCATGGCTCATATAATCCACAGGTTATGATTTTCATCGATAATGTCATTTTACTTAACCGGAACCGGCTTGCAATATCCTGAACCAAGAGGAGCACATCATGCATTTTCTGCGCTGCGGCGAGACCGTGATCCATTATCGCGCCAAGGGACTGGACAGCGGCAAACCGGTTATCGCCTTCATCAATTCGCTCGGCACCGATTTCCGCATCTGGGATGCGGTGATCGAGGCGCTGGGCGATGACTATGCCTATGTCCTGCACGACAAGCGCGGCCATGGGCTTTCCGATGTCGGTCATCCTCCCTATTCGATAGACGACCATGCCGGCGACCTGATCGAACTGCTCGATCATCTCGGCGTCAAAGGCGCGATCATCTGGGGCCTGTCGGTCGGCGGACTGATTGCCCAGGGGCTTTATGCCCGCCGGCCCGATCTCGTCCGTGCGCTGGTGCTCAGCAATACCGCCCACAGGATCGGCACGGCCGAGATGTGGAATGCCCGTATCGACAAGATCGCCGCCGATGGCCTCGCCTCGCTGGTCGATCCCGTCATGGAGCGCTGGTTCACGCCGGCTTTCCGCCAGCCTGACAATGCCGCTTATGCCGGCGCGCGCAACATGCTTTCGCAGCAGCCGGAAGCGGGTTATGGCGGCACCTGCGCCGCCATCCGCGATGCGGACTTTACCGGTGAGGCAGGCCGCATCGCCGTGCCGGCGCTCTGTGTCGCGGGGGATCAGGACGGCTCCACCCCGCCGGAACTGGTGCGGTCGCTTGCCATTCTCATCCCCGCGAGCCGCTTCGCCACCATTGCCGGCTGCGGCCATATTCCCTGCCTTGAACAGCCGCCTGCCTATGCGCAGACGGTCGGCGATTTTCTCAAGACCTTGCCGGAGCATTGACCGATGGCGGACCATATCGACAAGAACGAACGTTTCGAACAGGGCATGAAGACCCGGCGCTCCGTGCTCGGCGACGCCCATGTCGACCGGGCGCAGACGGTGACGACCGGCTTCGACCAGCCCTTCCAGCAGCTCATCACCGAAGCCGCCTGGGGCACGGTGTGGTCCGGCAACCACTGGACGAAGCGCGAGCGCTCGATGGTGACCATCGCTTTGCTCGCGGCACTGGGGCAGGATGAGGAGCTGGCCATGCATGTGCGTGCCACCGCCAATACCGGCGCCACCGAAGCCGATATCCGCGAGGCGCTGCTGCATGTGGCGATCTATGCCGGCGTGCCCGCCGCCAACCATGCTTTCAAGATCGCCAAGCTTGCCCTGGCCAGCATGAAGGCCGATAGTTCCCCTGATAATTCTGGCGATGGGGAGGAGACGAAATGAGCAACCAGCCGCCCGAGACCGGGCCGTTCTTCGCGCGCAACCGCGACATTCACCCGCTGGCCTATGCGCCCGGCTACAAGACCTCGATCCTGCGCTCGCCGCAGCGCGCGCTGATTTCGCTGGAAGGCACGAAAAGCGAGATCACCGGTCCCGTCTTCGGCCACGGCATGCTCAACCCGCTGGATAACGACCTCATCCTCAACTATGCCCGCCCCGGCGAAATGCCCGTCGGCCCGCGCATTCTGGTGCACGGCCGGGTGCTGGACGAACGCGGCCGCGGCGTGGATGGCGCGCTGGTGGAGTTCTGGCAGGCCAATGCCGGCGGCCGTTACCGCCACAAGAAGGAAAGCTACCTTGCCGCCATCGACCCGAATTTCGGCGGCGTCGGCCGCACGATCACGGATGAGAACGGTTATTACTGGTTCAAGACCATCCAGCCGGGTGCCTATCCCTGGCCGAACGGCGTCAATGACTGGCGGCCGGCCCATATCCATTTCTCGGTCTTCGGCCACGGCTTTGCCCAGCGGCTGATCACCCAGATGTATTTCGAGGGCGATCCGCTGATCTGGAAATGTCCGATCGTCAAGACGATTCCGGATGAGGATGCCATCAGGCGGCTGATCGCGCCGCTGGACATGAATGCGACGCTGCCGATGGACATGCTGGCCTATAAGTTCGATATCGTCCTGCGCGGCCGCCGCTCGACCCTTTTCGAAAACCGCATGGAGGGCAACTGACCATGGTTCAGCCGCTCAATTATTTCAAGGAAACCGCCTCGCAGACGGCAGGCCCCTATGTGCATATCGGCTGCACACCGAATTTCGTCGGTATCGAAGGCGTGTTCGAAAAGGATCTGGGGTCCGGCGCGCTTTATAACGACAAGGCCCGCGGCGAGCGCATCAGCGTGCGCGGCACGGTCTATGACGGCGCGGGCATGGCGCTGAAGGACGCGCTGATCGAAATCTGGCAGGCGGATTGCGACGGTTATTACAACAGCCCGAGCGAAACCCGCGGCAAGGCCGACCCGAATTTCACCGGCTGGGGCCGTTCGCCCGGCGACATGGATACCGGCGAATTCGTCTTCGAGACCATCAAGCCCGGCACGGTGCCGTTTCGCGACGGCCGGCCGATGGCGCCGCACATCACCTTCTGGATCGTGGCGCGCGGCATCAATATCGGCCTGCAGACCCGCATGTATTTCCCGGAAGAACAGGAGGCCAATGCGGCCGACCCGGTTCTTGCCCGTGTTGAGCAGAAGAGCCGCATCGCCACGCTTGTCGCCAAAAAGGAGGAAGGCAACGTCTATCGTTTCGATATCCGCCTTCAGGGCGACGGCGAAACCGTGTTTTTCGATATCTGACGCATATCGCGCAAAAGTGTGCAGCGGTTTTGCGACGACGATATGCGCAAAAGAAAGCGAGCCGGAAGATGAGCCTTTCCCCCTTCGAGCATCCGTTCCTGTCCGGCCTGTTCGGCGACAGCGAGATCGTCGAGCTTTTTTCGGCGAAGGCGGATATCGATGCCATGGTCCGTTTCGAGCAGGCACTGGCCGAAGCGCAAGCCGCGGCCGGCCTCATCCCCGAGACGGTGGCGGAAGCGATCGTTTCGGGACTTGCCGGCTTCGCCGCCGACATGACGGCGCTTCGCCATGGCGTCGCGAAGGATGGCGTGGTGGTGCCGGAACTGGTGCGGCAGATGCGGGCGGCCGTCCCCTCTGCCGCAGCGGAGACGGTGCATTTCGGCGCGACCAGCCAGGATGTCATCGATACCAGCCTGATGCTGCGGCTGAAGATGGCGGCGGAAATCATCGCCGCCCGGCTCGGCCGGCTCATCGATGCGCTGGCGGACCTCGCCTCGCGCGACGGCCATAACCCGCTGACGGGCT
Source organism: Agrobacterium sp. NPDC089420 (assembly GCF_044900305.1). Lineage (NCBI taxonomy): Bacteria > Pseudomonadati > Pseudomonadota > Alphaproteobacteria > Hyphomicrobiales > Rhizobiaceae > Agrobacterium > Agrobacterium sp. NPDC089420. The sequence goes on from NZ_JBJDMY010000016.1 coordinate 55,133, forward strand.
ATACCCGCATGCAGGCCGCCATCGGCATCACCGTCGCCGACCGGGCGGCAAGCTGGATCGCGCCGCTGGAACGCCACCTGCTGCGGCTTGAAACCTTTTCCCAGAACGGCTTTGCCCTGCAATTCGGCGGCGCGGCCGGCACGCTGGAAAAGCTTGGCGACCATGCCGCTGCCGTGCGCACCGATCTCGCCAAACGCCTCGGCCTTGCCGACCGGCCGCAATGGCAGAGCCAGCGCGACGGCATCGCCGAATTCGGCAATATTCTCTCCCTCATCACCGGCGCGCTCGGCAAGTTCGGCCAGGATATCGCGCTGATGGCGGAACTGGGTGCGGAAATCCGCCTCTCCGGCGGCGGCGGCTCCTCGGCCATGCCGCACAAGCAGAATCCGGTGAATGCCGAAACGCTGGTGGCGCTTTCGCGCTTCAATGCCGTGCAGATCTCCGCGCTGCACCAGTCGCTTGTGCATGAACAGGAAAGGTCCGGCGCGGGCTGGATGCTGGAATGGCTGACGCTGCCGCACATGGTGACGGCGACGGGCGCTTGCCTGCTGATCGCCGAACGCCTCGCAGGCCAGATAGACAGGTTGGGCGCGGGCGGGGACTAGCCGAAAATCCTTGGACCTCGCCGTGAATCAGCCTCCCCCAACGCCCCGGGCAAGCGCTTCGGCGGCCGCGTTCCGATGCGTTGAAAACGCTTGCGCCTCTGCGCCTTAGCCATTGATAAAAAAAGACTTTCTGAAACGGGACAGAAGCAGAAAAAACAGCCCTCCAGCTGCTTTTTAACGGGGTGAAGCGCTTGACACAAAAATGAACTAACTGGTACAAACAATCATATCGAAACGGTGCCGGCGGCGGGAAGAAAAAGCCTTCGGCGCAGGTTCGGACGAATGGAGGGCTTTGGCGCCGCAAGGTTTCCAGAGCGATGCGGACAAGGCGGAACGTCTGTCCGGACCCGAACGGGTTGGGAGGAAGAATGTCTTACAGTCTCGATTTTTCAGCGGTCCTGGACCAGCTGCCCGAGCTGCTTTTGGCCTGTCTGGCAACGATCGGCCTTGCCATTGCCGGCATGTCGCTGGCAACCGTCATCGGGGTGTTCGGCGTCATCGCCCGCCGGTCGCGGTTCCGGCTGCTGCGCGGCCTCGTCATCGGCTTTGTCGAAGTCATCCGCAATACGCCGTTTCTGGTGCAGATATTCTTCATCTTCTTCGCCCTGCCGCAGATCGGCATAAAGCTCAATCCCACGGTCACCGCCATCATCGCGCTGGCCCTCAACGGCGGCGCTTATGCCATTGAAATCATTCGCGGCGGCGTCGATTCCATTCCGAAGGGCCAGGTGGAAGCGGGGCTGGCGCTCGGCCTGCACCGCGCGCAGATCTTCCGCCACATCATCCTGAAGCCGGCGCTGAGGGCCGTCTATCCCTCGCTCACCAGCCAGTTCATCATGCTGACGCTGACGACCTCCGTCTGCACCTCGATTGCCGCCTACGAGCTTACCTCGGTGGCGCAGAAGATCGAGGCGGACACCTTCCGGTCGTTCGAGGTCTATTTCTCGATCACCCTGCTTTATCTCGTCATTTCCTCGCTGATGATGGGCATCTTCTCGCTCATCTCCCGCGCATCGTTCAGCTATCCGGTCAAGTGAGGAGAAGACAATGGCTTCCATCGGTCCCAACGAACTCTTCTTCCTGCTGCAAGGCCTGAAATGGACGCTTGCCTTGACCCTGATCGGCTTTATCGGCGGCGGCGTCTTCGGGCTGTGCGTGGCTCTGGCCCGCGTTGCCGATAATGTCGCGATCCAGCGGGCCAGCACCGGCTATATCGCCGTTTTCCAGGGCACGCCGCTTCTGATGCAGCTTTTCGTCGTTTATTACGGCGTGGCGCTTGCCGGCCTCAATGTCGATGCCTGGATTGCGGTGGCCATCGCCTTTACCCTGCATGCCAGCGCCTTTCTCGGCGAAATCTGGCGCGGCGGCATCCAGGCGGTGCCGAAGGGCCAGACGGAAGCCGCCAATGCGCTCGGCCTGCATTACGTATCGCGCATGAAGGACGTGGTCCTGCCGCAGGCCTTCAAGATTTCGCTGCCGGCCACCATCGGTTTTCTCGTGCAGCTCATCAAGGGCACCTCGCTTGCGGCAATCGTCGGTTTTGTCGAGCTGTCGCGCGCCGGTCAGATCGTCTCCAACCAGACGTTCCGCCCGCTCACCGTCTTCGCCCTCGTCGGCGTCATCTATTTCCTGATCTGCTGGCCGCTCTCCCTGTGGGGCGCCGGCGTCGAAAAGCGGCTGCAGGCCGCGTCCAGATAATCAAAATCATCTCATCAGCTTTGTAAGGAGGAGCAAAAGATGAAAACCACCAGCATGAAATTCTCACGTCGCACCCTCATGGCGCTCGCCGCGGCAGCGGTTGCCCTGCCCTTCGTCGCACCGGCCGACGCTTTCGCCGGCACGGTGGAAGAAGCCAAGGCCAAGGGCAAGGTCGTCATCGGCATTCAGGGCGACAATTCGCCCTGGGGCTTCGTCAATTCCAGCGGCGTCCAGGACGGTCTCGATGCCGATATCGGCAAGGCCTTTGCCGACTATCTCGGCGTCAAGGTCGAGTTCGTGCCGCTTGCAGTGGCAAACCGCATCCCGGCGCTTCTGACCGGCAAGGTCGATGTGCTTTTCGCCACCATGGGCATGACCGCCGAGCGCGCCAAGACCATCCAGTATTCCAAACCCTATGCCGGCAACGTGCTCTCCGTTTATGGCCCCAAGGACAAGAAGATCGCCGGTTATGACGATCTGACCGGCATTGCCGTCGGCGTGCCGAAGTCCAGCGCCATGGACACCGCGATCACCGCCGGCGCCGGTTCCAAGGCCAATATCCTGCGTTTCGACGATGACGCCGCCAATATCCAGGCGTTGATTTCCGGCCAGGTCGAAGTGGTCGGCGGCAACCAGTTTTATGGCGACCGTCTGAACAAGGCGGCCGAAGGCAAATACGAATCGAAGTTCGACCTGACGACGCTTTATAACGGCGCCGGCACCCGTCCGGGCGAAAAGGACTGGAACGAGACCATCAACGCCTTCCTCGACAAGATCAAGTCGGACGGCCAGCTGGCCAAGATCTATGACAAGTGGATGAAGCGCGAAGTGCCGGCCTTCCCGGACAGCCTGCCCGACATTCCGTTCACCGTGAAGTGAGCGTCGCACGAGGCTGGTATCGGGAGGAACAACCGATGGGAATTTTAAAAAACCAGACAGGTTGGCGGACAGCCCTCGCAGTCGGATTGGCAGCCTTGCTGCCGATCCTGACCCCCGCAGGTGCAGATGCCAGAACGCTGGAAGACGCAAAATCCAGCGGCAAGGTCGTCATCGGCATCCAGGGCGACAATGCGCCCTGGGGCTTCATAAACTCCGCCGGTGTCCAGGAAGGCTACGATGCCGATCTGGCAAGGGGGTTTGCGGATTATCTCGGACTGAAGGTGGAGTTCGTGCCGCTTGCCGTCGCCAACCGCATTCCTTCGCTGCGCACCGGCAAGGTCGACGCGCTGTTCGCATCGATGGGAATGACGCCGGAGCGTGCAAAGAACGTGCAATATGCGCAGCCTTACGCCCATAACGTCATGTCGGTCTATGCCACCAGGGACAGGAAGATCGCCGGTTTCGACGACCTGACGGGAATGACCGTCGGCGCGCCGAAATCCAGCCCGATGGATACGGCCTTGACCGCCGGCGCAGGCACCAAGGCGAATATCCTTCGCTTCGACGACGATGCCGCCACCATCCAGGCCATTCTGTCGGGCCAGATCGAGGCGATCGGCGGCAACCAGTTCTACGGCGATCGTCTCGCGGCCGCCGGCGGCAAGGATTACGAGGTGAAGTTCGATCTCGTGACCCTCTACAACAGCGCCGCCACACGCCCGGGGGAAAAGGACTGGAACGAAGCGCTGAACGCCTATCTGGACAAGATCAAGGCCAATGGCGATCTCGCGAAAGTCTACGCCAAATGGATGAAGCGCCCGGTGCCGCAGTTCCCGGCCTCGCTTCCGGACATCCCCTACACCGTCAACTGAAACCGCTGCCAGGCACGAAGGAAAGTTCCATGCCGCAATCCGCCGCTCAGGCTCCGCTGATCGCCCTCGAAGGGGTTGGAAAGTGGTATGGAGCCTTCCACGCGCTTAAAAACGTCAACATGACGGTTCGCAAGGGTGAAAAAATCGTCCTTTGCGGGCCGTCGGGTTCGGGAAAATCCACCCTCATCCGCTGCATCAACCATCTGGAGGAAATCCAGGAGGGCAAGATCACGGTCGAGGGAACCACGCTTTCGGATTCCAGCCGCGCCATCGATGCGGTGCGCCGCGAAGTGGGCATGGTGTTCCAGAGCTTCAATCTTTTCCCGCACAAGACCATCATGGAAAACTGCACGCTCGCCCCCATGCGGGTGAAGGGGGTCTCGAAAGCCGATGCGGAGGCGACCGCGCGCAAATATCTGGAGCGCGTGCGCATTCTCAACCAGGCGGACAAGTACCCCGCCCAGCTTTCCGGCGGCCAGCAGCAGCGCGCGGCGATTGCCCGGGCGCTGTGCATGGAGCCGAAAGCCATGCTGTTCGACGAACCGACCTCGGCGCTCGACCCGGAAATGGTGAAGGAAGTGCTCGACACCATGATCGGCCTTGCCCGCGACGGCATGACGATGATCTGCGTCACGCATGAAATGGGTTTTGCCCGGCAGGTGGCCGACCGCGTGGTCTTCATGTCGGAAGGCGAGATCATCGAGGAAGGTCCGCCGGACGAGTTCTTCCGTGACCCGAAGCACCAGCGCACGCGCACGTTCCTCGGCGAAATCCTCGCTCACCACTGAGATTCGCCCTGTGTCTCCGGACCTGGGCGACCTCCCGGCATACGCGACGGCATCCTCGGGCGTGACCCGGGGATTCATGAAATTCAGCGGATGACACCGCCTCTGGTCGAAGCCCGAGGATGACGAAGGAGAGGTTTCAGCACCTCGCCAGCAACCTGATCGGCAGGCCGCGCCTGCCCCGAACCGACGAACGACCCGTGATCATGACAGAAAAAACCTCCTTCAAGGTCGGCCTGATTGGCGCCGACATCCAGCTTTCCAAATCGCCGGCGCTGCACATGCGCGAGGGCGCGGCCCATGGCCTCGATTATTCCTATGAGCTGGTGGACGTCACCGCCCGCAATCTGCCCGCAAGCGCCCTTCCCGACCTGCTCGACGAGCTGGAGGCGCGCGGTTTTGCCGGCACCAACATCACCCATCCGTTCAAGCAGGCCGTCATCGCCCATCTCGATGAACTGTCGGACGATGCCCGCATGCTGGGCGCGGTCAACACCGTGGTCTTCAGGGATGGCCGCCGCATCGGCCACAATACCGACTGGTACGGCTTTTACGAAAGCTTCGTGCGCGGCCTGCCGGATGCGAAGCGGGCGCGGGCGCTGCTGGTCGGCGCCGGCGGGGCCGGGGTGGCTGTGGCCCATGCGGCGCTGAAGCTCGATATAGCCCGTCTCGATATTTTCGACCGCGATTTGCCGCGGGCAGAGCGGCTGGCCGGCGAACTGAACGTACGGTTCGGAGACGGCCGCGCCTTTGCCGTAAAAGACCCGGCGGCCTCCCTGCCTTTCGCCGACGGTCTCATCCATGCGACGCCGATGGGCATGCCTGCCCATCCCGGCATGCCGGTTGCGGCCGATCTCATCGAACAAAGGCACTGGGTGGCGGATATCGTCTATATGCCGCTCGTCACCGAACTGCTGGCGACGGCGGCGAAAAAGGGCTGTCGCACCCTGCCTGGCGGCGGCATGACCGTGTTCCAGGCCGTCGGCGCATTCCGCCTCTTCTGCGGCCGGGAGCCGGATGCGCAGCGCATGACCGCACATTTCACCGAACTTTGCCTGGCGGAGGGCGTGGCATGAGCCTTTTCACCATCCTCAACGGCCCCAATCTCAACCTGCTCGGCCAGCGCCAGCCGGACATCTATGGTTATGAGACCCTGGCCGATATCGAGGCCAATTGCCGCGCCATAACCGACGCCGCCGGTCACCAGCTGTTTTTCGCCCAGAGCAACCGCGAATACGAGCTGATCGACTGGATTCACGAGGCGCGCGGCACATCATCGGGCATCGTCATCAATCCCGGCGCCTTCACCCATACGTCGGTGGCGATCCTCGATGCGCTGAATGCCTTTGAAGCGCCCGTCATCGAGGTTCACATTTCCAACATACACAAACGCGAGGTTTTCCGCCACCATTCCTATGTCTCGACCCGCGCCGAAGGCGTGATCGCCGGCCTCGGCATCGAAGGTTACGCGGTGGCGCTCAGCCACCTCGTCAACCGTCTTTCCCGATCGTCGTGATATGGCCGGGCGTCAGCACATAACGCAGCACCATGTCGCTGACATGCCGCGACAATGTCTCCTGTCCCGCATCGGTGAACAGGCTGTTGCCGAAAATGAACGAGAAGGTCGCGACGTTCGAGACGTTGAAGAAGGACAGCGCGCTGATCTGCCAGTGCAGTTCCAGCGCATCGATGCCATCGCGGAAGATGCCGCGTTGCTGGCCGCGCAGCAGAACGCTTTCCAGCGCGTCGATGGCCGGGCGGTTGAGCTGGCGGATCGTTTCCGACGACTGCATGTGCCGGCCGTGATGGATGTTCTCGATCATCACCATGCGGATGAAGGCCGGATTGCGCCGGTGGTGATCGAAAGTGAACCGACAGAGCCTGTCGAGCGCGGCCGCCGGCTCCAGATCGTCCAGCTCCAGATCGCTCTCGCCGCCGCGCACCTTGGCATAGGCCTCTTCCAGCACACGCTGGTACAGGCTCTCCTTGTCGCTGAAATAATAATAGATCATGCGCTTGGACGTGCGCGTGCGCGCCGCAATTTCATCGATGCGGGCGCCGGAAAGGCCGTTCTGCGAAAACTCCTCCATGGCCACCGAAAGAATGTCGCGGCGAACCCCTTCCGGATCGCGCTTCGCCTGCCGGCTGTCTCGGGTTCCGTTCGAAATCGCGCTTTTGGTCATGATCCATTCCATCGGTGGGGCGGCGGCCTTCAGGTCACGCCCTGATTATTAACCAATCAGTACATAAGGCTGAAAAGGAAGGCAATATGGCGAGCTATGACACGATAAGACACGGCGTGCCAATGCGCACATCCATTGCAACCGTCTCGATCAGCGGCGAATTCCCGGAGAAACTGGCGGCCATCGCCAAGGCCGGTTTCAGTGGCGTGGAGATCTTCGAAAATGATTTCCTGACCTATGACGCCTCGCCGCGCGCGGTGAAGGCGCTGGCCGCCGATCACGGGCTGGATATCACCCTGTTCCAGCCGTTCCGCGATTTCGAGGGCATGCCGGAGCCGCATCGCAGCCGCGCCTTCGAGCGAGCCGAGCGGAAATTCGACATCATGGGCGAACTCGGCACCGATCTGATGCTGATCTGCTCGAATGTCTCGCCGGTGTCGCTCGGCGGCATAGACCGCGCCGCCGCCGATTTCCATCAGCTTGGTGAACTGGCCGCAAAACACGGCGTGCGCGTCGGCTACGAGGCGCTGGCCTGGGGCCGCCATATCAGCGATCACCGCGATGCCTGGGAGGTGGTTCGCCGTGCCGATCACGAAAATGTCGGCATCATCCTCGACAGTTTCCACACGCTGTCGCGCAAGATCGATCCCAATTCGATCCGCTCCATTCCCGGCGACAAGATCTTCATCGTGCAGCTGGCCGATGCGCCGCTGATCGACATGGACCTGCTCTACTGGAGCCGCCACTTCCGCAACATGCCGGGCGAAGGCGATCTGCCTGTCGTGGACTTCATGCGCGCCGTGGCTGCAACCGGCTATAGCGGCCCGCTGTCCTTGGAAATCTTCAACGACCAGTTCCGCGGCGGCTCGGCCCGGCTGCTTGCCGAAGACGGCCACCGTTCGCTCGTCAACCTTATGGATCAGGTGCGCCGCCTCGAACCCGATATCCGCATCGACGTGCCCGCCATGCCGGAACGGGTTGAGACGCAAGGGGTGGAGTTCGTCGAATTCACCACCGCGCCGGAGGAGAAGGCCAATCTGGAAGCGCTGCTCGCCACGCTGGGCTTTGAAAAAACCGCAAGGCATCGCAACCGCAATGTCGATCTTTATACCCAGGGCGATATCCGTATCGTCATCAATACCAGCGATGACGGCGACAGTTTTGCCGGTGCGTCCTATTCCATCCACGGCACCAACGCCTATGCCTTCGGCCTGAAGGTCGACAATGCCGAAGCAGCCCTTGCCCGGGCGGAAGCGCTCGGCGCGCCGACCTTCGCCGAACCGCGCAAGACCGGTGAAGTCGCCGTTCCCGCCATTCAGGGCGTCGGCAACGGCGTCATCTATTTCCTCGATGCGTCACCGCCGCTCGCCTCCATCTGGAACAAGGAATTCGTCTCCACGGATAGCTCGAAAGCACAGGGCGACGCCGGACTGACGCGCATCGATCATCTTGCGCAAACAACGCATTATGATGAAATGCTGACCTGGCTTCTGTTTTACACGTCGCTGTTTTCCTCCCGCCGCACGCCGATGGTGGATGTGGTCGATCCGGGTGGGCTGGTGCGCAGCCAGGCGATTGAAAGCGTGCCCTCACCGCATTTCCGCCTGACCATGAACGGCGCCGACAATCGCAAGACCTTCGCCGGCAAATTCCTGGCCGAGGGTTTCGGCACCAGCATCCAGCATATCGCCTTTGCCACCGACGATATTTTTGCCACGGCCAAGGCGATGCAGGCGCGCGGTTTCCACGCCCTGCCGATCTCGCGCAATTATTACGACGATCTGGAAGCCCGTTTCGGGCTGGAACCGGAATTTTCCGATGCGCTGAGGGCCGCGAGCATTCTCTACGACCGCGACGACAATGGCGAATATTTCCAGATCTACAGCCGCACCTTCGGCGAGGGTTTCTTCTTCGAAATCATCGAAAGGCGCGGCGCTTACGGCGGTTATGGCGCCATGAACGCCCCTTTCCGCATCGCGGCGCAACGGCGCCTTGCACCGCCTGTTGGCATGCCGAAGGAATAGCGGCGCGGAATGCCACTCGCCGGACGATTTTCGAACGGAATGCACCCGCTGAAGGTAGCGGCTTCGCCTCCTACCTCTCCTTCCCTCATCCCTGTGCTTGTCACAGGGATCCAGTCGATGCGCGTCTGCGCGGCGAGAAGGACTCCTTTTAGCCCAAGGACTTGGGCTGGCTGGATTCCTGTGACAAGCACAGGAATGAGGGAGAGAGCACGCATCCGCAAAGCTTAGCCTCACCACCATCCCCCGCACCAAATCTGCGCTCAATAAAAATGCACTTGCGCATTTGTAGAGCATTACACAAAAATTGTTCAACACTCTGGACATGATTGTTCTGTTTTGTTAGCTTTTTCGGCAAAACAAGGGTGGGGAATAAAGTTTCATGCGCATCGTCGAATCTGCCGCCGACGCAAATTATCCCGATGGTAGCTGCGAGGTCGCCAGCGGTGCTTCTGCGGCACTGCGGGTTTTGTATTGTCGGACGCCGGGCAAGGCGCTTTCCGCTGGCAATGCGGCCTGAAACATGCAGTCCCTCGTGACATTCCCGTCCTGTCCGCATGACGCCGCCCGGCGCATGCCTGCCCGCGACCTTTTCCCCCTTTCCATTTCAGATGACTGCGCGAAAATTGCCGCGCAGGCCATGACGGAGACGCTGACATGACCGCCGCAAACCGCAACGCCCTCCTGTCCGTCGAAGGCCTGAGCGTCGAGTTCGGTAACAGCCGCGTCGTGGACGACATTTCCTTCAGCGTCGAACCCGGCCGCACGGTCGCGATCGTCGGCGAATCCGGATCGGGCAAATCGGTCACCTCGCTTTCCACCATGCGCCTTGCGGACATGATGGGCGCGACCTACCCCACCGGCAAAATCCTGTTTGAAGGCAAGGACTTGCTGAAGGCGTCGCAGAAGGAGATGCGCGCGATCCGCGGCAAGGAGATCGCCATGATCTTCCAGGAGCCGATGACCTCGCTCAATCCCGTCTTCACCATCGGCGACCAGATCTGCGAAGTGCTTGTGCTGCATGAAAAGATGGGCAAACAGGCGGCGCTGGCGCAAGCACGGACGCTTCTCGAGATGGTGCGCCTGCCCGATGCGGCCGAGCTTCTGAAGCGTTATCCGCACCAGCTTTCCGGCGGCATGCGCCAGCGCGTGATGATCGCCATGGCGCTCGCCTGCCGGCCGAAGCTTTTGATCGCCGACGAGCCGACGACGGCGCTCGACGTGACCATTCAGGCGCAGATCCTCAACATCATGCGCGACCTGCAGAAAAAGCTCGGCATGGGCATGGTCTTCATCACCCATGATATGGGCGTGGTGGCGGAAATGGCCGATGACGTCGTCGTCATGTGGAAGGGCAAGAAGGTCGAGGAAGGTCCGGTCAAGGATATCTTCGCCAACCCGCAGCACCCTTACACGCGCGCTTTGCTTTCCGCCGTGCCGCGCCTCGGCAGCATGGAAGGCGAGGCGTTTCCCAAGCGCCTGCCGCTCACCATTTTGCAGGACGACAAGCCGGTCGTGGTCGGCGAGGAGCGTGTGCAGGACACCGCAAAATACGATCAGAAACCGCTTCTGTCGGTCAAGGACCTATTCGTGCGTTTCGATATCCGCAAGAACCTGTTCGGCAAGGCGACGCATCGCTGCAACGCCGTGCAGAAGGTCAGCTTCGATATTCACGCCGGAGAAACGCTGGCGCTGGTGGGCGAATCCGGTTCCGGCAAATCCACCATCGGCCGCACCATCCAGCAGCTGCAGACGGCCATATCGGGCGAGATTGCCTTTAATGGCCGCAGCTATGCGCAGATGTCGGCGGCGGAACGCTTCCGCATGCGCCAGGAGGTGCAATATATCTTCCAGGACCCCTTCGCCTCGCTCGATCCGCGCAAGACGGTCGGGTTCTCCATTGCCGAGCCGATCAACACCCATGGTTTGATCCATGATCAGAAAGCGGTAGGCCGGCGCGTGGATGAATTGCTGGAACGTGTGGGTTTAAGCTCCGAACATGCCGCGCGGTATCCGCACGAGTTTTCCGGCGGCCAGCGCCAGCGCGTCTGCATTGCCCGCGCGCTGGCTTCCGATCCGAAGCTCATCATCGCGGACGAAGCGCTCTCGGCGCTCGATGTCTCCATTCAGGCGCAGATCATCAATCTGTTCATGGACCTGCAGGCCGAGCGCGGTCTCGCCTATCTCTTCATCAGCCATGACATGGCGGTGGTGGAAAAGATGAGCCACCGCGTCGCCGTGCTTTATCTCGGCCAGATCATGGAAATCGGCAGCCGCCGGCAGGTCTTCGAAACCCCGACGCATGATTATACCCGCCGCCTGCTATCGGCCGTGCCGGTCGCCGATCCGTCCATCGAGCGCCGCATCGCCATGATCGAGGGCGAAATCCCCAATCCCGTGCGGCGTGTCGGCGACGAACCGGCCATTCTCGCCCATGAGGAAATCAATCCGGGCCACTTCATCGCGAAGAGCGCCTGAACAGCAACCAGAACCGCAACCATCTGAAGAGGAACAGGTAGATGACAATAATCAAGAAGGGGATGACGACAACGTTCGTCGCGCTTGCGCTGGCCGGCACGGCCTTTACAGCCGCACCGGCTTTCGCCGCCGGCAAGATGACGATTTCCACCCCGCAGGACCCCGGCAGCTGGGATCCGATCGACACCTTCCTCGTGCAATGGGCGGCTGTGGCCACCAACATCTTCGACGGCCTGACCTATCGCGGCCCGGACCTGAAGGTTGTGCCCGGCCTTGCCGAATCCTGGGAAGAACTGGATGAGGGCAAGCGCATCCGCTTCAAGCTGCGCCAGAACGTCAAGTTCCACAATGGCGAGCCTTTCAACGCCGCCGCCGTCAAGTTCACCTTCGAGCGCCTTCTCGGCGAACAGGGCGCCAAAGGTCCGCAGCGCTCCAACTATGTCGCCATCGAAAGCGTCGACGTCATCGACGACTATACGGTCGACATGAAGCTGAAGGCGTCGGATCCGGTGCTGCTGACCAAGCTTGCCGGTTATGGCGGCATGATCGTTCCGCCGAAGTACATTCAGGAAAAGGGCGAGGACAATTTCAACCTCAACCCGGTCGGCACCGGCGCATTCAAATTCGTGTCCTACGCGCCGAAGACCAATATCAAGCTGGAAGCCAACCCCGATTATTGGGGCGGCGCGCCGAAACTCTCCGAACTGGAGTATCGTTTCATCGCCGAGCCTTCGACCGCCGTTGCCGAATTGCAGGCCGGCCGTGTCGATCTCGTTATTCCGCCGACCATCCCGATCGGCATGATCCCGGTCATCGAGGGCGATTCCAAGCTTGAGATCGTCAGCGTTCCCGGCCCGACGGTCGATGCGCTGCGCTTCAACACCCGTGACGGCATCACAGCCGACCCGAAGGTGCGCAAGGCGATCATCATGGCCGTCGACCGCGGCACCATCGTCAAGTCGATCCTCGCCGGTCAGGCATCCGAGATCGCCAGCTTCCAGAGCGCGCTGTCCTTCGGTTACGACCCGGAACTGAAGCCGCTGCCTTACGATCCGGAAGGCGCGAAAAAGCTGCTTGCGGAAGCCGGCGTCAAGCCGGGTGCGGCGCTGCAGATCGATATCCGCGGCAATGACGCGACGATGAACGAGGTGGCGCAGGTCATTTCCAGCTACCTCTCCATGGTCGGCATCACCGCCACCATCAAGCCCTATGAAACCAACGTGCTGCTGAACGACATCATCCCGCAGGGCAAGACCGGCGCGATGTTCCAGCAGAAATGGGGCGGCTGGACCTTCGATTACGACAACACGGCCTATTCCATGTATCACTCGGGTGAAAAGTGGAACCCTTACGACAAGGACGAGACGCTGGACAAGCTTTTGGAATCCCAGCGTCCGCTGACCGACCGTGCCGAGCGCGAGAAGATCCTCAAGCAAATCGGCAGCTATACTGCCGAGCGCGCGCTGGAACTGCCGCTTTACAACACCAATGCCATTTACGGCATCAACAAGCGGGTCAAGGGTTTCGTCGCACCGCCGGATAACCGCCTGAAGCTGACCGACGTGACCGTCGAATAATCAGGCTGGTTTTCTGATCAACACACCTTGCCCGCCGCAATGCGGGCAAGGCCGGGTCTCTCTTCAAGGTAAAAAACGTGACCGGTTTCCTCATCAAGCGATTGCTGCAGGCGATTTTTGTCGTCATCGCCATCACCCTTCTCGTCTCCTTCGCCATCCGCCTCACCGGCGATCCGGCTGTCACCATGTTCCAGGGCGGCGGCAGCATGACGGAAGACGATCTGGCGCGCATCCGCGCAGCACTCGGCACCGACCGGCCGTTCTTCGTGCAATATTTCAGTTTCCTGAAGGGCCTCGTGACGCTGGATTTCGGCCGCAGCTTTACCGGCAGCACGCCGGTCTCGCGCCTCATCGCCGATGCCCTGCCCGCCACGCTGCTGCTCGCCTTCATCTCGATGGCGGTGTCGATCGCGCTCTCCATCCCGCTCGGCATCAAGGCGGCGACCTCACGCGGCAGGACGGCCGATCAGGTGATCCGCATCTTCTCGCTTATCGGCCTGTCCTTCCCGAATTTCTGGCTCGCCACCATGCTGGTGCTGCTGTTCTCCATCACGCTCGGCTGGCTGCCGCCGAGCGGCATGGGCGGTTTTGCCAGCTACATCATGCCCGCCGTGACGATGGGCGTCATCCTCACCGCCACCAATGTCCGCCTCGTGCGCACCGCCATGCTCGATACGCTGCGCTCGCAATATGTGATGGTGGCGCGCGCCAAGGGCCTCAGCGAAAGCAAGGTTCTCTACAAACACGCGCTGCGCAACTGCGCCATTCCGCTCATCACCTATTTCGGCCTGCAATTCGGCGGGCTGCTCGGCGGCATCGTCGTCATCGAGCGCGTCTTCAACTGGCCGGGCCTCGGCACGCTGGCCTTCGATGCAGTCGGCGCGCGCGATTATCCCGTGCTTCAGGCCGTCATCACCGTACTGTCGCTGATGATCGTCGGCATCAACCTTCTGGTCGATATCGCCTATGGGCTTGTCGATCCGCGCATCCGCACGGAGTAAGTGACGATGGCTGCCAAAACCTCGCGTCTCGCGCGCTTCACCAATCTCGAATTTGTCCTCGGCGCCTTTCTCACGACCGTCATCTGCCTTGCCGTCGTCTTTTCCGACGTGCTGTTTCCGGGCGGTGCGGACAAGATCGACCTGATGGCGCGCCTTGCCAGGCCTTTCGCCAATGCCGCCCACCCGCTCGGCACCGATCCGCTCGGCCGTGACGTGCTCGCCCGCGTCGTTGCCGGCGGCAAGATTTCGCTGCTGGTCGGTTTCACCTCGGTCATCGGTGCGGTCGTCTTCGGCGTCGCGGTCGGCCTGGTCGCCGGTTATTATCGCGGCTTCTGGGACATGCTGGTCATGCGTTTTGCCGATATCCAGCTGGCCATGCCCTTCATCCTGCTCGCCATCACCTTCATCGCCATTGTCGGCGGCAGCCTCACCAACACCATCATCCTGCTTATCGTCTCGCAATGGGTGCAATATGCCCGCCTCGTGCGCGGCTCGGTGCTGACGCTGAGAGAACGGGAATTCATCCTGTCTGCCCGCGCCATCGGCGTCAAAGACTGGCGCATCATCCTCCAGCACCTGCTGCCGAACCTCATCGGCCCGGTCATCGTGCTGATGACGCTCAATGTCGCCAACAACATTCTTCTGGAAAGCAGCCTCACCTTCCTCGGCCTCGGCGTTGATCCGACGATTCCGAGCTGGGGCGGCATGCTGGCGGATGGACGTACCTATCTGCAGACGGCATGGTGGGTCAGCGTCTTCCCCGGCCTCGCCATCCTCCTGACGGTGCTCGGCCTCAACCTTCTCGGCGACTGGCTGCGCGACAGCCTCGACCCCACCGGCAGAACCTCGAGGTGATCACGATGAGCCAGATTTTCGACCAGACCTTCGACCGGACGCTGGACATCCTCGTCGCCGGCGCCAGGCCCGGCCAGTCTTTCGAGGCATGGACCTTCGATGACGGCAAAAGCCGCCGCGCGGCCGAAAACAGGCTGCGGGAAAAGGGTGTCAGCGCCCGCATCCGCAGTGCCTACAAGCCGCTTCTTTTCACCTTCCTAGAAGACATCGACCTTGCGGGCGTCGAGGCCATCGAGGTGCGTTATCCCGTGCACGAAAGCGCGCCCGCCAACCGTTTCCGGCTGGAGGCCTATCCGCTGGCGGCGCTGGCCGGCACGGCGAAGATCGACTTCATCGCCCGCGATGACAATGCCTTCCATTACGACGTCGCGCTTCACCGCGCCGCCGGCACGGAAACGCTGACGGTTCTCGCACCGAACCGCGTTCACACCGATATTGTCGGCGAAACCAATGTCTCGCCCACCGGTTGGTTCCGGCTCACCGGCGAGGATGCCGGAGAGCGGATGGAAACGGATTATGAGCGGCTTTTCGAAGCCGCGACCAAGGCCGTGGCCAGCCATGACTGGGACGATGCAGAACCCTATTTCGAAGAACTGAATATCCGCGTCGCGCATCCGGCCGAGGACATGGCCCTGCCGGTTGGCGACGAGGTCCTCAGCCTTCGCGAAGCGCTGCATGAGGATTTGTATTTTTCGCTGCTGGAGTTCTTCCAGAAGAAATCCGGCCGTCCGCTGGGTGACCGGGGTCTCAAACCCGGCCAGATCGTCCCGGAAATCGTCAAAAGCGAGGGCGAAGTCTCCGTGCGCATCGAAACCCGCGCGCTCACCACCGCCTTCTTCGATGGCGGCGAGCAGCCGATCGATACGGCCCGTGAACCGGTCGCCGCAGGCCAGCTCGCCAGGCTGCTTGACGACATCGGCGGAGATGCCTTCGAGGCGCGCTCCCGCGCCGGCCGCATCCTCTCCGCCCGTTATCTGGCCGGCAGCGATGCCGCCGTGATGATCAGCGGCGGCCAGCATCCCAACGAGACGACCGGCATCGTCGGCGCAATCCGCGCCGCCCGCAGGCTGAAACAGCGCAAGGGCGCACATTTCACCATCTCGCCGCTGGAAAATCCGGACGGTTACGCCCTGCACCAGCGGCTGCGCCTCGACAATCCGCGCCACATGCACCATGCGGCGCGCTACACTGCGCTGGGAGACGACCTCGAATATCGCACGCCGGACAATTCGGGCAGCCATATCAACGAGAAGGACATCCGTTTCAAGGCGCAGGGCATGAGCGGCGCAAACCTGCATGTGAACCTGCACGGTTATCCCTCGCATGAGTGGACCCGGCCGCTTTCCGGTTATGTGCCGCGCAATTTCGCCATGTGGACGCTGCCGAAGGGCTTTTTCCTCATCATCCGCCATCACGCGGACTGGGAAAACCAGGCCGAAGCCCTGCTCGACCGGGTGACCCGCCATCTCGGCGCCATTCCGGGGCTTCTCGACTACAACAACCGCCAGATCGCGCTTTATGAAATCCACGCAGGCGAAACCGGTTTCCGCATCATCAACGGCTTCCCCTGCCTCTCCTCCGTCGACGACCGCCACACCGTGCCGATGACGCTGATCACCGAATATCCCGACGAGACGATCTACGGCGACGATTTCATCACCGGCCATACCGCGCAGATGGAAACGGTTCTGTCGGCCTACGAGGCCTGGCAGGAGATTGCCGGCGGAGCCGCTGCATAAGATCAGGGCCGCCGCGGATCGGCAACAGGCAATGACGCGCCGGCCGCGAAGGCCGCCTTCGTCAGACGCCCGCCTGTTCCGGGGCATCCGCAACCTCCCGATCTTGTCGGCGGAACGGGTCCTTCGCGCCAGCCCAGGGACAATGCCATGTGTGAGCGGCGCTTTTCATGCCTTGCGACCGCCCTTAACCGGCGGCTTACTTTGCCGGCGTCGTGGGCGTCGCAAGCTTCTGGTCGCGCTGCTTCTGCAGCAGCTTCTTGCCCTTGCTGAGAATATGCAGGTTGGCGGCGTCGAGCTTGTTGTAACCTGCCTGAATAATATCGATATCGGCAACGTGGCCGATCGCCGCGAGCTTGTACATGACGTCGCCGACAGCCACGTCGATGGTTGGCGCCGGCGCGGATGCGGCGTCCTTCAACGCCGCCTGAATATCATCTGCCGTTCCGCCCATGGCGTGATAGAGCGTGAGCGCCTTGCGCAGGAATGCCTCACGACGCTCGATCCGGTTGTTGAGCCTATTTTCTCCAATGCGATTGCGCATCAGCTCAACAGCTTTATTCTGATATTCGCCCATCAACACACCAAGTAAAGTTCAAAAATATGCTTTGCGAGACTACGAACAATCCCCTTAGAACTGGTTAAGGCAACCGGTTCCGCCTTTGTGAGAACACTATCCCGCACCGGGTTTGCCCGAAGCTGTCTTCGCTTGAGAGCCTTGCCGGCGGTCGCCGGTTTGAAAATCGCCGGCACGGCCGCATAATGTCGGATCCACTATGGGGCAAAGCGGAATGGGACGATATTGATAACCGTCAGGTTATCTATTACCCCCCTTATTTCATTTTACTTTGGCCACCGCACTCATCAATCTGGCAGTCTGGATCGGTGGATGGGAGCCACGGATCAACTGGGAGGAAATCATGAAATTACGGATCACCGCCGCAATCGCGGCCATCTGTTTCAGTTCTGCCGCTTATGCCGAAACGATCAAGGTCGGCGTCGTCGGTCCGTTCTCCGGGCCGTTTGCGCTGCAGGGCAAGAACTTCAAGGCCGGCATCGACGCCTGGTTTGCCCTTCACGGCAACAAGGTCGGCGATGACACGATCGAGGTCGTCTATCGCGATGTGCCGCAGGCCGATCCGGCGCAATCCAAGGCGCTGGCGCAGGAGCTGGTGGTGAAGGAACGCGTGCAATATCTCGCCGGCTTCTATTTCACCCCGGACGCCATGGCCGTCACGCCGCTTCTGAAGCAGGGCAATGTGCCGATGGTCATCATGAATGCCGCCACCTCGGCCATCGTGACGAAAAGCCCCTATGTGGTGCGCACCTCTTTCACCACCTGGCAGACCTCCACCCCCATCGCCAAGGTGGCCTTTGACGGCGGCGTGAAGAAGGTCATTTCGCTGGTCAGCGATTACGGCCCGGGCGTCGATGCCGAAAACGCCTTCAAGGCGGCCTTTACCGCCGCCGGCGGCGAGGTGGTGGAAACCATCCGCATGCCGCTTTCCACCAATGATTTCAGCCCGATCATGCAGCGCGTGAAGGATTCCGGCGCGCAAGGGGTTTTCGCCTTCCTGCCGTCCGGCCCGACCACGCTCGGTTTCGTCAAGGCCTTCAACGATAACGGCCTGAAATCCGCAGGCGTCAAGCTTTTCGCGCCGGGCGACCTTACCCAGGAATCCGACCTGCCGGCGCTGGGCGAAGCCGCACTCGGCATGCAGACGACCTTCCATTACGCCGTCTCGCATGATTCGCCCGAGAACAAGACCTTCGTGGAAGCCGCCGCCAAGGCGATCGGCAATCCCAAGGAACTGTCCTTCCCCGCAGTCGGCGCCTTTGACGGCATGTATGTCATCAGCAAGATGATCGAGGCGACCGGCGGCAAGCAGGATGCGGAAAAGGCGGTGGATGCGGTGAAGGGTCTTTCCTGGACAAGCCCGCGCGGCCCTGTCAGCATCGATCCGGAAAGCCGCCACATCACGCAGAACATCTATCTGCGCGAAGTGGCCAAGGCGGATGACGGTAGCTATTACAACAAGGAAGTCCAGACCTTCGAAAAACAGGGCGACCCTGGTCTCGCCGCCGCGAAATAACCGGCGACACGGGCCTCGCCGCCACAATAGCGGCCATTCTTGAAACGGTCGAACCGCCCCTAGGGCGGTTCGGTTCCGGCCCGGACGGGCGTTGCAGCACCGGGAGGAGTTTTTTCAGCATGCAGACGGTCTTCAGCATCCTCATCGATGCGCTTGCCTATGGCATGGTCCTGTTCATCATCTCCATCGGCCTTTCGGTGACGATGGGGCTGATGCGGGTGGTCAATCTGGCGCATGGCGCCTTCGCCATGATCGGCGGTTATCTCGCCTCCTATGCCGCCCACGGCCTCGGCCTCGATTATGCCGTGGCAATCCTCGTCGCCATCGTCGGCACCATCGTCATCGCCATTCCGCTTGAGCGTTTCCTCTATCGCCGCATCTATGGCGCGCCGGAACTGACGCAGGTGCTGATGACCATCGGCATCACCTTTTGCATCATCGGCATCGCCAATTTCGTCTTCGGCCCGACGCTGAAGACCATTCCGCTGCCGCAGCAGCTGGCCGGCCCCACCGATCTCGGCTTCCGCACCATCGCCACCCACCGCATCTTCGCCATTGCCTGCGGCCTGGCCGTGGCCGGCGCGCTGTGGTTCACCTTCGAGAAGACCGCCTTCGGCATCAAGCTGCGCGCTGCTGTCGATAATGCCGCCATGGCGGCCGCGCTCGGCGTGCGCACCGAGATCATCTATGCCGTCAGCTTCGCCATCGCCGTCGGCCTTGCCGCCATGGGCGGCGTCATCGGCGCGGAACTGCTGCCGGTCGAGCCCTATTATGCGCTGCGCTACATGGTCACCTTCCTCGTGGTGGTCTCGGTCGGCGGCGCGGGCTCCATTCCCGGCGCGCTGATCGCCTGCCTGCTGCTCGGCGCCATCGATACGACCGGGCGGTATCTTGCGCCCGAATATGGCGAATTCTTCTTTTATCTGGCGGTCATCGTGATCATCACCTTGTTCCCGCGCGGCCTTCTCGGAAGGGCGAAATGAGATGGCGGTGCTCATGAACGACGTGACTGAAACGGCGGAGATCCCGAAGGCGCGCTCGCCGCTGCGCACGCTTGCGGGGCCGCTCCTCATCCTAATCGCCGCCATTGCCGGTTATTACCTGTTTCCGGATAATCTGGCGCTTCTGACCCGCATCATCGCCATTGCGCTCTTGGTGCTGTCGATCGATCTCGTCACCGGTTATTGCGGCGTCGCAACCCTTGGCCATGCCGCCCTCTTCGGCGCGGGCGCTTATGCCGCCGGCATTGCCGCGGCCCATTTCGAAATCACCGATCCGCTTCTCATGACCGTAATCGGCGCGGCTGCGGGCGGCGTCGCCGGGCTGGTCTCCGGCACGGTGCTGCTGCGCGCCCACGGCCTGCCGCAGCTCGTGCTCTCCATCGCCGTCATCCACCTGTTCCATGAGGCGGCCAACAAGGCATCGGGCTGGACCGGTGGCAGCGACGGTCTTGCCGGCGTTTCCCCGGACGCGCTGTTCGGCGCCTTCGAATTCGACCTCTTCGGCCGCACCGCCTATATTTACGGCGTCTGCCTGCTGCTCCTCGTTTTCCTCGCCCTCAGGGTCGTGGTCAATTCGCCCTTCGGCATGTTGTGCCGTGGCGTCAAGCAGGACAGCATCCGCATTCAGGCCATGGGCGGCGCCGTCAACGGCACGATCTTGAAGATGTTCGTGATATCGGGCATCGTCGCCGGCATTGGCGGCGCACTCAACGCCATCTCCACCCAGGTCGTCGGCCTCGACAGCCTCAGCTTCACGCTTTCGGCCGAAGCGCTGGTCATGCTGGTGCTCGGCGGCGCGGGCTCGCTTTACGGCGCGCTGATCGGTACCGTCACCTTCATGTGGTTCGAAGATGTCGTCTCCGCCGCCAATCCGTTCCACTGGCTCACCATTGTCGGTCTGCTGCTGATCGCCGTCGTGCTCTTTGCACCACGCGGGCTTTATGGCGCGGGTGAGCAGGTCGTTGCGCGCCTGCGGGGAGATCGCAAATGAGCGCCATTTTCGAAGTCTCCGGCCTCAAGAAAAATTTCGGCGGCCTCGTCGTCACCAATGATGTCTCGCTGTCGCTTTCGCCGGGAGACCGCACGGTGCTGATCGGCCCCAATGGCGCCGGCAAGACCACCTTCGTCAATCTGGTCACCGGCAATATCAAACCCTCGGCCGGCACGGTGCGCATCGCCGGCGAGGACGTGACCGGGCTCAGCGCCAGCCAGCGGGTGAAACGCGGCCTCGTGCGCTCGTTTCAGGTCACGCGGCTGTTTCAGGACATGACGCCTGAGGAGCATGTTGCGCTCGCCATTCTCCAGCGCGAAGGCAAGACCGGCCGGATTTTCGGCCGTTACCGCGCCATGCCCGCGGTGATGAGCGAAGCGCGCGACATTCTCGGCACGCTCGGCCTTCTGGCGCTTGCCGAAACAAGGGTGCGTGAAATCGCCTATGGCCAGCAGCGGCTGATCGAGATCGCGCTTGCCATGGCGCTTCGCCCGAAAATCCTGCTGCTCGACGAACCGGCCGCCGGCGTGCCCTCCACGGAAACCGCGCGCATCGAACAGGCGCTCGACCGGCTGCCGGCCGACCTCGCGATCCTGATGATCGAGCACGACATGGATCTGGTCTTCCGTTTCGCCCGACGCGTCGTGGTTCTGGCGGCCGGCGCCGTCATCTTCGACGGTTCGCCGGAAGACGTCACCAGCAATGCGGAAGTCCGCCAAGCCTATCTCGGAAGTTACGCCAATGCCCGCAGCGCCGCTTGAAATCGTCAACCTCACCGCCGGTTATGGTCCGACAAGGGTCATCGAGGGCCTGTCGCTGTCCGTGCCGTCGGGTTCGCGTTTCGCGGTTCTCGGCCGCAACGGCGTCGGCAAGACCAGCCTTTTCGCCACGCTGGCCGGCCAGACGAAACGTTTTGCCGGCGATATCCGCATCGGCGGAGAAGACATCGCCGCTTTGCCGAGTGCTGCCCGCGCCAAAGCCGGCCTCGGTTACGTGCCGCAGACGCGGGACGTCTTCCCGACGCTGACCGTTGAGGAAAACCTCTTCGTCGGCCTCAAGACCCGGCCGAAATCTGCGATCGAGGAAGCTTACACGCTGTTTCCGCGCCTCAAAGAGCGCCGCCGCAATCTCGGCTCGCAGCTTTCCGGCGGCGAACAGCAGATGCTCTCCACCGCCCGCACCATTCTCGGCCAGCCGCGCGTGCTGCTGCTCGACGAACCGCTCGAAGGCCTCGCCCCCGTCATCTGCGAAGAACTGATGGCCGCCTTCTCCAAACTCGCCCAATCCGGCGAAATGACCATTCTCCTCGTCGAACAGCGCATCCAGATGGCCATCGACTTCGCCGACCACGCCATCATCATGGAACGCGGCCGCATCGTCTGGGAAGGACCGTCGAGCGAGCTTGCGGAGAACCCGGATATTATCGACACGCATCTCGGGGTTGGCGGGTTGCACTGAGCCACCCTCACCCTCATTCCTGTGCCTGTCACAGGAATCCAGCCAGCCCAAGTCCTTGGGCTGAAAGGAGTCTCTCCGCCGCGCAGACGCGCGTCGACTGGATCCCCGTGACATCCTCGGGCGTGTTCCGGGGAACAGGGATGAGGGAGTATGTGGTGACCCTCCGCGGCCTGATCATAGGGCGTGACTCACAGGCCGTGCAGATGAGCAGATATATCATCCCAATCCGGATTTGTGCTTTCAATCAGATTGAGCTTCCATTGCCGAGGCCATTTCTTGATCGTTTTTTCCCGAGTGATCGCACTCGTCAAGAGGTCGTATTCCTCGAACCACACAAGCATCTTCACACCATATCGTGACGTAAATCCGGGCGTGAGTTCATTCTGATGTTCGAATAGTCTATTGGGCAAATCCTTCGTAACGCCAGTATAGAGCGTTCCGTTTCGCTTGGATGCTAAAATATAAACGTAGCCTTTCATGTAAATGAACGTGCATCTTTCCTTAATGCTTCGCAAGGTCGAATTATATCCTCCCCTCATTCCTGTGCTTGTCACAGGAATCCAGTCAGCCCAAGTCCTTGGGCTGGAAGAAGACCCTCCCCGCCGCGCAGACGCGCGACGGCTGGATCCCTGTGACAGGCACAGGGATGAGGAGAGTGCGTGGGGCAGCCTGCGTCCATCACCCCCCCCTGCCTCATTCCCCCCTCAAAAAACCCAATGGAATAAAAATTCCATTGCAGTTAAACTGCACACGATTTCAGTCTGCACAAGGGAACGACAATGACGGCAATCGAGGCGCCAGAATCGGTGAAGGCTTTTGAGGAGCGGCTGCTCCAGGTCGCGGAGGGCCTGCCGAAACGGTTGCGGCAATGCGCCGATTATGTCGCCTCCAATCAGGATCGCATCGCCGTTTCCACCGTCGCCGAAATGGCGGAAGGTGCGGGTGTGCAGCCTTCGGCCTTCATGCGCTTTTGCCAGATCATGGGTTTCTCCGGCTTTTCGGAAATGCAGCGCCTGTTTCGTGATTCCTATGTCGGCGGCTGGCCGGATTATGCCACGCGGCTCGATCACCTGCGGGAAAAGGGCGATGAGAGCGCCTCCGGCCTGCTGGCGGAATTCGTGGAGGCCGGCCGGTCCTCGCTGGAAATGCTGCTGAAATCGGTCGATACACGCCAGCTTGACGAGGCTGTTTCGGCGCTGGCCGGCGCGCGCACCGTGCATATCATCGGTTTGCGGCGCTCTTTCCCGATTGCCAGCTATCTCGCTTACGCCTTCGAGAAGATGAAGGTGCCGGCGGTTCTGCACAGCGCCGTCGGCGGGCTTGGCAATATCAGCGCCATTTCCAGCGACGACGCGCTGATCGCGATCACCTTCTCCCCCTATTCCACTGAGACGCTGGAACTGGCGGAAAACGCCCGCGCCAACGGCATTCCGGTCGTGGCGCTTTCCGATTCCGCGGTCAATCCGCTCCGGAAATCCGGCGCGACGCTGCTGACCGTCACCGAAATCGATTTCGGCGCATTCCGCTCGCTTTCCGCCACGCTCTGTCTCGCCATCACGCTGGCGGTTGCTGTGGGAACACGCAAGACAGCCTGAATATTTTTATTGAAAACGGAAAAAATAGAATTTATGATCCAAATCCATGAAACGGGCATTCCATCATCGTCCGTCTCGTGACGGAGGACTGTGGGCGGAGGAGGCTCACCGGAGCGGGATGGCGGAAGATGCGGGCGGCTTCGCCCGGTGTCGCTCCAAACATGTGAGGCAGGCCGCCGCAACAGGCGGCCCGAAGGAGGAACCTTTTGAAAAAACTTGATCTTATCACGATCGGGCGCTCGTCTGTCGATCTTTACGGTTCGCAGGTCGGCGGCCGTCTGGAGGACATGGCCTCCTTTGCAAAATATATTGGCGGCTCGCCCACCAATATCGCCGCCGGCGCCGCGCGCCTTGGATTGAACAGCGCCGTCATCACCCGTGTGGGTGACGAGCATATGGGCCGCTTCATCCGCGAACAGCTGGTGCGTGAAGGCGTTGACGTGCGCGGCGTGAAGACGGACCCGGAGCGGCTGACCGCGCTGGTGCTGCTCGGCATTCGCGACCAGAACCAGTTCCCGCTGATCTTTTATCGCGAAAACTGCGCCGACATGGCGCTCAGCGAAGATGATATCGATCCCGCCTTCATTGCCGAGGCCGGCTGCATCTGCGCCACCGGCACGCATCTGTCGCATCCTAAAACGGAAGCGGCCGTGCTGAAGGCGCTGAAACTCGCCCGCGAGAATGGCGCAAAGACCGCGCTCGATATCGATTACCGCCCCAATCTCTGGGGTGTGGCCGGCCATGGCGATGGCGAGAGCCGTTTCGTCGAATCGCAGAAGGTCACCGCCAAGCTGCAATCCACCCTGCATCTGTTCGATCTCATCGTCGGCACGGAAGAGGAATTCCACATTGCCGGCGGCTCCACCGATACGCTGACCGCGCTCAACGCCGTGCGCAAGGTTTCGAATGCGACGCTGGTGTGCAAGCGCGGGCCGATGGGTGCTTCGGTTTTCGCCGGCGACATTCCGGCAAGCCTCGACGATGGCGAGACCGGCGAAGGTTTTCCGATCGAGGTCTTCAACGTTCTGGGCGCGGGTGACGGCTTCATGGCCGGCCTCTTCCGCGGCTGGCTGCGCGGCGAAGACTGGCCGACGACGCTGAAATACGCCAATGCCTGCGGCGCCTTCGCCGTCTCCCGCCATGGCTGCACGCCGGCCTATCCGAGCTGGGAAGAGCTGCAATATTTCTTCAAGGCCGGCATCCGCAACAAGGCGTTGCGCAAGGACGAGGCGCTGGAGCAGGTGCACTGGTCCACCAACCGCAAGGGCGACTGGGACACGATGCGCGTCTTCGCCTTCGACCACCGCATGCAGCTGGAAGCCATCGCCGACGGGCTTGGTGTGAAACACGAGCAGATCGGCGCCTTCAAGAAACTCTGCCTCCAGGCGGCACATCAGGTGGCCGGTGGTGAGGCGGGTTACGGCATTCTCTGCGACGGTCGTCTTGGCCGCGACGCGCTGTTTGCCGCCAGCGGCTCCGGCCTGTGGATCGGCCGTCCGGTGGAATGGCCGGGCTCGCGCCCGCTGACGCTGGAACCCGATCTCGGCAAGGATTTTGGCGGGCTTTCGGAATGGCCGCTTGAAAATGTCGTCAAGGTTCTGTGTTTTTATCACCCCGACGATACGGATGAGATGCGCGCCGCGCAGGAAGAGACGGTCATGCGTCTGTTCCAGGCGACACGCCGCAACCGGCTGGAAATGCTGCTGGAGGTCATTCCCTCCAAGGTCGGCCCGACCGACGATCTGACTGCCGCCCGCATCATCGAGCGTTTTTACGAGATCGGCGTTTACCCCGACTGGTGGAAGCTGGAGCCGATGAAGACCCGCGCCGCCTGGAAGAATGCCTGCGACGCCGTCAATCGCAACGACCCTTACGTGCGGGGCATCGTCGTTCTCGGTCTCGATGCACCGCAAAGCGAGCTGGAAGAGAGCTTCCGCCTTGCCGCCGGCTTCGATCTGGTCAAAGGTTTCGCCGTTGGCCGCACGATCTTTGCGGAAGCCGCCCGCGGCTGGCTTTCCGGCAAGATAACCGACGAGGAAGCAGTGAAGGATATGGCGCAGCGTTACACCAGCCTGTGCCGCATTTGGGATGAGGCGCGCGCCAAAAAGGGAGAGGCAGCGTGAAGACAATCAGATTGACGGCTGCGCAGGCCATGGTTCGTTACCTGGCGGCGCAGATGAATGAACACGGCGAAACCTATATTGCCGGCATGTGGGCCATTTTCGGCCATGGCAATGTCGCCGGCATCGGCGAGGCGCTTTATGGCATCCGCGACGAATTGCCGACCTATCGCGGCCAGAACGAGCAATCCATGGCCCATGCGGCCATCGCCTATTCCAAGCAGCTGCGCCGCCGCCGCGCCATGGCGGTCACCTCCTCCATCGGCCCCGGTGCGGCCAATATGGTGACAGCGGCAGCGCTGGCGCATGTCAACCGCCTGCCGGTGCTGTTGATCCCCGGCGATGTCTTCGCCAATCGCGGCCCCGACCCCGTTCTGCAGCAGCTCGAAGATTTCGGCGACGGCACGACGACGGTGAATGACTGCTTCCGCCCGGTCAGCCGCTATTTCGACCGTATCATGCGGCCGGAACAGTTGCTGACGGCGCTTCCCCGCGCCATGCGCACCATGACGGACCCGGCCGATTGCGGCCCCGTCACGCTCGCCTTCTGCCAGGATGTGCAGGCGGAAGCCTATGATTACCCCGAAAGTTTCTTCGAAAAACGGGTCTGGCGCCAGCGCCGTCCCGAGCCGGATGTGGTGGAATTCGAAGAGGCGATCGCGGCGCTGAAGGCGGCGAAGCACCCGATCATCGTTGCCGGCGGCGGCGTGCATTTTGCCGGCGCAACCGACACGCTGAAGCGCTTTGCCGAAACCCATTCCATTCCCGTCGTGGAGACGCAGGCCGGTAAATCGGCATTGGCCTGGGATCACGATCTCAATTTCGGTCCCGTCGGCGTTACCGGTGCGGAAAGCGCCAATATCATCAGCGAGAAGGCCGATCTGGTTTTCGGCGTCGGCACCCGTTTTCAGGATTTCACCACCGGCTCCTGGGCGCTGTTCAAGAACCCGAACCGCAAGATCCTGGCGCTCAACGTGCAGCCCTATGACAGCGCCAAGCACGATGCCATCAGCCTCACGGCCGATGCCAAGATCGGGCTTGAAAAGCTCTCCGCAGCGCTTGGCAGCCACCGTTTTGCAGCGCCCAATGCCGGCCTCAAGGCGGCATGGTTCGAAAAGGCCGATGCCGATACGGCGGCACCGGGCGAGGACAATGCCAACAGCCTGCCCACCGACATGCAGGTCATCGGCGCGGTGCAGCGCCAGTCGCGTGACAATACCGTCGTCATGTGCGCGGCAGGCACCATGCCGGGCGAGCTTCACCAGCTGTGGAAATCCAAGCTGCCGCTCTCCTATCACATGGAATACGGCTTCTCCTGCATGGGTTATGAAGTGGCCGGCGGTCTCGGCATCAAGATGGCGGAACCGGACCGGGATGTGATCGTCATGGTCGGCGACGGCTCCTACATGATGATGAATTCCGAGCTTGCCACATCGGTCGCCATGGGCGTGAAGATCACCCTCGTCATCACTGACAATCGCGGTTACGGCTGCATCAACCGCCTGCAGATGGAAACCGGTGGCGCGGAGTTCAACAACCTCTACGCCCACACCAACGTCAACCCGATTGCCATCGATTTCGTGGCCCATGCCGGCTCGATGGGGGCGGATGCGCGCAAGGTCTCCACCATTTCCGAGCTGGAAGAGGCGCTTGCCGCCGCCCGCGCCTCCAGCCGCACCACCGTCATCGTCATCGATACCGATCCTTACCCGACGCCGCGCGCCGGCGGTCACTGGTGGGATGTCGCGGTGCCCGAAGTGTCCGACCGCGCCGAAATAGGCCCGGCCCGCGCCCGTTATGAAAACCATGTCAAGGAAAGACAGTAAGATGATCCGTTACGGTACCAACCCGATTGCCTGGTCCAACGACGACGACCGCACGCTGGGCGCCCATATCAGCCTGGAGCAATGCCTTGATGAAACCGCGAAGATCGGCTTCGACGGCATAGAGAAGGGCCACAAGTTCCCGACGGAGCCGGAAGGCCTGAAGGGCGTGCTTTCGCCGCGCGACCTCTCCTTCGTCTCCGGCTGGCATTCGCTGAACCTCCTGACCGACGACATCGAATCCGAAAAGAAGGCGATGCAGCCGGCGCTTGACCTGCTGAAAGCCATGGGCTCGAAGGTCATCATCGTCTGCGAGACCTCCAATGCCATCCATGGCGCTGACGACACGGCGCTGGTCGACCGTCCGCGCCTTGCGGCCGAGGACTGGGCGAAATTCGGCGCGGGCGTCGAGGCGCTGGCCGCCTTTGCCGCAGAACAGGGCATCACCCTCGTTTATCACCACCACATGGGAACGGTGGTCGAGAGCGAAGAGGAGATCGACCTCCTGATGAAACATACCGGTCCTAAGACGCATCTGCTGCTCGATACCGGCCATTGCCTGTTCGGCGGCGGCGATCCCGTGCGCGTCGCGCAGAAATATATGGGCCGCGTCGGCCATATCCATGCCAAGAACGTGCGTCCCGTCATTGCCGATCAGGTGCGCAATGAGCGGCTTTCCTTCCTCGAAGGCGTTCGCCGCGGCGTGTTCACCGTTCCCGGCGACAGCGAAGGCGGCGTGGACTTTCCGCCGGTGCTGAAGGTGGCGGCCGAGCATGGTTACAGCGGCTGGCTGGTAATCGAGGCCGAACAGGACCCTGACGTGCGCAACCCGTTCGAATATCAGAGCCTCGGGCTGAAATCGCTGAAGGCTTTTGCGCGCGAGGCGGGGCTGGATAAGGCCGAGGCTGCTTGAAGCGTCGGGGTAGCACCGGTGTATACGTCGTCTAAGGATCGCATATTCCGGCGCAACCCCCTCCCCCTCATTCCTGTGCTTGTCACAGGAATCCAGCCGACGCGTGTCTACGCGGCGGCAAGACTCCTCTCAGCCCAAGGACTTGGGCTGGCTGGATCCCTGTGACAAGCACAGGGATGAGGGAAACGCGGGAATAGCCGCCCGATAAATTGAACGACTGACCAAAAAGGAACGCCACCATGACCTCACTTCTGCGCAAGCCGGTCGCGACCAGCGGCAAGGTGCACGACATCACGCCCCAAAGCGCGGATTGGGGTTATGTCGGTTTCGGCCTCTACCGCCTGAAGCCGGGTGAAAAGGCGGCGGAAAACACCGGCGATACCGAAGTCATCCTCGTGCTGGTGGAAGGCAAGGCGACGATTTCCGCAGGCGGTAAAGATTTCGGTGAACTCGGCGACCGCATGAACGTGTTCGAGCGCAAGCCGCCGCATTGCGTCTACGTTCCGGCCGGCTCAGAATGGTCGCTGACGGCCACGACCGATTGCACCGTCGGCGTCTGCACCGCACCCGGCGAAAAAGGCAGCCGCGAAGCGCAGCAGATCGGCCCCAATGGCGTGCAGCTGACCGAACGCGGCAAGGGCGCCAATACGCGTTACATCTTCCCCATCGCCATGGAAGAGCGCGATGTGGCCGACAGCCTGCTGGTAACGGAAGTCTTCACGCCGTCGGGCAACTGGTCGTCCTATCCGCCGCATCGGCATGACGAGGATAATTACCCCGACATGACCTATCTGGAAGAGACCTATTATCATCGCCTCAACCCGGCGCAGGGTTTCGGTTTCCAGCGCGTCTTCACCGAGGATGGCGCGCTGGATGAGACCATGGCGGTGTCGGACGGCGATGTCGTGCTCGTTCCCAAGGGCCACCACCCCTGCGGCGCGCCCTATGGTTACGAGATGTATTACCTGAATGTGATGGCGGGGCCGATGCGCAAATGGCGCTTCAAGAACCATCCGGATCACGACTGGATTTTCAAGCGGGATAATCCCTGAGACGCACGACGTCCCTCATTTCTGTGCTTGTCACAGGAATCCAGCCGACGCGCGTCTGCGCGGCGGGGAGAGTCTTCCCAGCCCACGGACTTGGGCTGGCTGGATCCCTGTGACAAGCACAGGGATGAGGGCGGAGGGGCTTTGTTTCGCCTGCCACATTTCAATAAACGCTCAATACGTTGATTTCATTATAAAACTCTCGGGAGGAAAATACCATGGCCGCTCTTGGCGTGGGCCTTATCGGCACCGGTTATATGGGCAAATGCCACGCGCTGGCGTGGAACAATGTCAAGAGCGTCTTCGGCGATGTCGAACGCCCCCGCCTCGTGACGCTCGCGGAAGTCAACCCGGAGTTGGCGGCCAGGAAAGCGGCCGAGTTCGGTTTCGCCCGCTCGACAGGCAACTGGCGCGACCTGCTTTCCGATCCGGAGATCGACGTCATCTCGGTCACCACGCCCAACGCCTTCCACCCGGAAATGGCGATTGCCGCCCTTGAGGCCGGCAAACATGTCTGGTGCGAAAAGCCTATGGCGCCCGCCTTTGCCGATGCGGTGAAGATGCGCGATGCCGCCCGCCGGTCCGGTAAGGCGGCGGCGATGGGTTACAACTATATTCAGAACCCCGTCATCCGCCACATCCGCCGCCTGATCGACGAAGGCGCGATCGGCAAGGTCTATCACGTCCGCGCCGAAATGGACGAGGACTTCATGGCCGATGCCACCCAGCTCTTCTACTGGAAGAGCGAGGCATCTTCCGGTTACGGCGCGCTGGATGATTTCGCCGTGCATCCGCTGTCATTGCTTTATGCCCTGTTCGGCCACGCACAAAGCGCCATCACGGACATGGTGAAACCCTATGAGACCCGCCCGCTTGCCGGCGGCGGCGAGCGCGCGGTCGAGACGCATGACCTTGCCAGCGTTCTCCTGAAGCTCGAAGGCGGCATTTCCGCCGTGCTGATCGCCAACCGTTCCGCCTGGGGCCGCAAGGGCCGCATCGCCATCCAGATCTATGGTTCCACCGGTTCGATCCTGTTCGATCAGGAGCGGATGAACGAGTTCCAGCTCTACACCACGGATGGACGCCCGGAGGAACAGGGCTTCCGAACCATCCTCACCGCCCCCCACCACAAGCCCTATGACCGCTTCATCCCCGCTCCCGGCCACGGCCTCGGTTTCAACGACCTGAAGGTCATCGAATGCCGGGAGCTGATCGCGGCAATCGAGGGGAAAAAGGCCCATATCATCGATTTCGAGGAAGGGCTGAAGATCGAGCGCAGCATTCACGCCATGGCGCGGTCGTTTGCCGAAGGGCGTTGGGTGGGAAGCGCGGAGATTGCGGAATAGGACGGGTGCAGGCGCGGGGTCGACCGCCGTCGTCACAAACTTCTCTTCCGTCATGCCGGACTAGATCCGGCATCCAGCCACGGCGCGTCTGCGCCGTGAGAAACAATTCTTTTGCGATCAAAGACTTGATCGCGCTGGACCCCGGATCAAGTCCGGGGTGACGGTGCGCGGGATTTGTGAGCGGACAAAGCCATTCGCCTCACCAGAGGATATTGGTCAGGGCTTGCCAACAGGCCTCACCCCTTGACCGGCGTCTCCGGCACCGGCGTCAGCACCGTGCTATCCCTGAACCAGCCAAGAATATTGTCCGCCACCAGATCGGCCATGGCGTTGCGCGTCGGAATCGAGGCGGAAGCGACATGCGGCAGTAGGGAGACATTCGGCAATGCAAGAAACGCTGCCGGCACCTTCGGCTCGGCATAAAACACATCGAGACCGGCAGCACCCAAAGCGCCGCTCTGCAACGACTGCAGAAGCGCATCCTCATCGACGCTGGAACCGCGGCCGACATTGATGAAAACGCCCTCAGGCCCCAGCGCCGTCAGGATTTCGGCATTGATCGCCTTGTGCGTTTCCGGCGTGCCGGGCACGATGCAGATCAGGATATCGACCGCTTCCGCCATCGCCTTCAGCGAGCCGTAATAGGTGTAGGAAAGGCCATCCCGCCTGCTGCGGGTGTGGTAACCAATCTCCAGCTTGAAGGGCTCCAGCCGCTTGGCGATTTCCTGGCCGATGCGGCCCATGCCGAAGAGGCCCACCTTGCGGCCGCGCAGCGAAAACGGCGACAGCGCAAACGGGCCTTCGCCAACCCATTTGCCATCACGCAGCCAGGTCTCGGCCTGATAGAGCCGGCGCACGGTGTTGATCAACAGCGCAATCGTCGTATCGGCCACCTCGTCGTTCAGCACATCGGGCGTATTCGTCACCACCACACCGCGCGTGGCGGCATGTTTGGCGTCGACGCCGTCATAACCCACACCAAAATTGGCGATGATCTCGAGCTTCGGCAGCGCATCGATCCATTTGGCGTTAACGACGCCGGAAACGGCGATGGCATTGATGCGCTCCGCCGCGCCGTCAGGCAGGACCGGTTCGGCGCCGGCAGGCACTGCCACGATCTCGACCATGCCTTCGAGGCGTTCGAGAACGCGCGGATTGATCTTGCCGGGAACGAGAACGACGGCCTTTTTGTCAGACATGAGCGGATATTCCTCCTGATAACATTCCGATAGCCGGAGCGGGTTTCAGGCGAACCTTTCGCCATCCCACTCCTCCGGAGGGCGATCTTTTCAAACTACGGCGGCCGTGAAAAGGGCAATAAGGGGATGCTATGGGGGCAGACGGAAGTTTCATGCCGATTTTTTGAAGCGCCCCTCACCGTCAAGCCGTTTCTTTGCGGCACTTGCAAGATCGTCATGCCGGATCCGGTCCACCCTGTCCGGTTTGAATCGAGAAGGCGACCAGAAGGTAGGAAACATATAGCTCGTCATTCCGGCCTTGAGCCGGAATCCAGCCGGCGCGCGTCTGCACGGCGAGAGAGTCCTTTCAGCCCAAGGACTTGGGCTGGCTGGATACCGGCTCAAGGCCGGCATGACGGAGGAAGGAAACGCTGCGGACGATTATGGGCGCACGGTCAGCCGGCTCAGAGTCGCGAACGAGCTCACACCCGCGGCCGCACCGGCCCGGTCGATTGCCGGATGCGCATTTCCGGCTTGATGAGGTGAATGCCGTCAGGCTCGTGGCTGCCCGCCAGCCTGTCCAGCAGCGCGCGGGCCGCCAGGCGCCCGACCTCGGCCTGGCCGTTGGAAACGGTGGTCAGCGCCGGAGTGGCGATCGCCGCTTCCTCCAGATCGTCGTAGCCGGTAACGGAAATATCGACGCCCGGCACCAGACCGGCGCGGGAAATGCCGTTCATGAGACCGATGGCGACGAGATCGTTCCAGCAGACGGCGGCGGTCGGCTTCTGCGGCAAGGACAGGAAATGCACCGCCGCCTCGAAACCGCCCTGCTTGGAGCGCGGGCCGGGAATGCGCAGGTTCGGATCGACCTCGATACCGGCCTTGCGCAGCGCATTGACATAACCCTGGTAACGGTCGCGCCCGGTCGATGTCTGATCGGTACCGCCAACCATGGCGATGGTGCGGTGGCCGAGGCTGATCAGGTGGTTGGTGGCCAGCGAAATGCCGTAGCTGTCGTCGCCGCGATAGGTCGGCATGTCGACACCGTCCATGGAACGGGCCACCAGAATGGCGGGCATGCCGTTGTCTTCGGCAAGCGTCATGTCCTCGATCGGCGTGCCGATGGCCGGCGACATGATGATGCCGTCGGAGCCGAGCTGCAGCAGCGTTTCGATGAAGGTGCGCTGTTTTTCCACCGAATCATAATGGTTGGAAAGAATGAAGGTCTGGCGGCTGCGGTCCAGCTCGCTTTCAATGGCTTTGAGGATTTCGCCATAGAAAGGGTTCATCACATCATGGAACACCACGCCGACAATGCCGGAGCGCGAGGTGCGCAGGCTGGCGGCGCGGCGGTTATAGATATAACCCAGCGCGCGGGCCTGTTCCTTGATCTTGTCGCGGGTATCGGCGGCGACCAGCGGGCTGTCGCGCAGGGCAAGCGAAATGGTGGCGGTTGAAAGGCCAAGGCTTTCGGCAATCGTGGACAGTTTGACCTTTTGGGCCACGGCATTCCTCCCCAAACGCATGTCAGCGACGGATGTCCCTGTTTAAATTGCAATTAAACAATTTAAACGAAATCCGCAACCCGTTTAAGGAATACCCTCAAAAGCAAGATATGATTTAAAAATTTCAACGTCTTTATTGAAGATTAGCGTCTATCGCCTTGAGAAGTTTAACCACATTGCGCACATCCTTGGCTGAAAGACCCTCTATGGCCCTTGCGCCGCAATCGGCTATCGACAGATTGATGTGCTCGACGCTCTTCAGGCCTGCCTCCGTCAGCTTTACCAGCGTCACGCGGCCGTCCTCGTCGTCACCGCTGCGTTCCACGAAACCCTGGGCTTCCATGCGGCCGATGGTGCGCGTCATGGTTGGCGCCTTGACGCCAAGCTTCTGGGCGATCTGGCCCGGCGTGAGGCTGCCTTCCTGCGCCAGCGCCAGGATGACACCGTCTTGGCCCGCATAAAGCCCGCTTTCGGCAAGGCTGTGGCTCAGCGCCGTGCGCATGGAACGGGCGGCCTGGGTAATGGATTGCGCCAGCTCCTCGGGGTTGAAATTCTCATCCCTTTTTTTGGCGTCCTTTGATTTCTTGCCGCCTTTTTCCTTCTTGGCGCTTTTGTCCTTATGCCCGGATTTGTCCTTGCTCATATGCGAGTGCCTTTTACCCTGTGGCGGAACCGATATATGTTGCTGGAAATCCTTAACGAATGCACGCGCGGACTGCCAGATGCCAAACTCATACACGCATTATCACGACGAAAACGTAACAGACCCGCATCTTCGCGCAACAGCCGCAATTTCCGTGCTGCCGCTCGGGGCGCATGAACAGCACGGACCGCACCTGCCCTTCGAGACCGATACGCTGATTGCCGAAGGCATCGCCGCCCGTCTCGCCGCCGCCCTGCCCGGCCATCTGCCCGTCTCCTTCCTGCCGGCGGAACCGGTCGGATATTCCATCGAACACATGGATGTGCCGGGCACGAAGACGCTGCGATACGATAAGGCGATCGAGCGCTGGCTCGGCATCGCCGAGGCGGAATATAAAAAGGGCGTGCGCAAATTCGTGATGCTGAACGCCCATGGCGGCAATTCACCGCTGATGACCATCGTCGCCACCGAGGCCCGCGCCCGTTTCGGCATGCTGGCGGTCGCCACCAGCTGGACCCGTTTCGGCGTGCCGGCCGATATCGTGAAGCCTGAGGACAAGGCGGTCGACATTCATGGCGGCGATATCGAGACATCGGTCATGCTGGCGCTTCACCCCGAACGGGTGGCGATGCAGAAGGCCGAAAACTTTCCCTCCCGCCAGAGCGATTTCACCAGCCGCTTCAAACACCTGCGCGCCTATGGCCCGAATGCCTTCGGCTGGCTGATGAGCGATCTCAACCCCGATGGCGTCGCCGGAAACGCCGCCGCCGCAACGGTGGAAAAGGGCGAAAGGCTGATTTCCCATGCCGTAAACGGCCTTGTCGAACTGCTTGAAGATGTCCACGCTTTTGACATAACGTTATTTCATAACAAAATCTGAGCCGCCTGGCCGAATTCGGCCAAAATCTCTTTGAACTGCCAGGACGTCGCGCCTATATGGACGACGACACATCTTCCTCAAGGCCCGACGGCCTGTCTCGATACGGGGTTTTCCATGACCGAAACAGCTATAGCCAAGCCCATTCCAGTCACAGTCCTGACGGGATATCTCGGCGCCGGCAAGACGACGCTTCTCAACCGCATTCTCTCCGAGAACCACGGCAAGAAATACGCGGTCATCGTCAATGAATTCGGCGAGATCGGCATCGACAACGACCTGATCGTCGAGTCCGATGAAGAAATCTACGAAATGAACAATGGCTGCGTGTGCTGCACGGTGCGCGGCGACCTGATCCGCGTCGTGGAAGGCCTGATGCGCCGTCCCGGCCGTTTCGATGGCATCATCGTCGAGACGACCGGCCTTGCCGATCCGGTGCCCGTCGCCCAGACCTTCTTCATGGATGACGACGTGCGCGCCAAGACCGAGCTTGACGCCGTCGTTGCCCTGGTTGACGCCAAGCATCTGCCGCTGCGCCTGAAGGACAGCCGCGAGGCCGAAGACCAGATCGCCTTTGCCGATGTCGTCGTCGTCAACAAGACCGATCTCGTTTCGCCCGAGGAAGTCGCCCGCATCGAGGATATCGTGCGCGCCATCAATCCGTCCGCCCGCATCTACAAGACGACGCGTTCAGGCGTCGATCTCGCCCGGGTTCTCGATCAGGGCGCCTTCAATCTGGAACGGGCGCTCGAAAACGATCCGCATTTCCTCGAGCACGGCCATGACGACCACGTCTGCGGCCCCGATTGCGACCATCACCACCACGATCATGACCACCATCATCACGACCACGATCACGATCACGGGCATCATCACCACGATCATGACCATGGGCACGACCATGGCCACGATCATCACCACCATGGCGCCGTGTCGCCGATCCATGACGTCACCGTGCAGTCGGTCTCGCTGCGCGGCGGCGAGATGAACCCCGAGCGGTTCTTTCCGTGGATCCAGAAGGTCACCCAGACCGACGGCCCGAACATTCTGCGCCTCAAGGGCATCATCGCCTTCAAGGGCGATGCCGAGCGTTATGTGGTGCAGGGCGTGCACATGATCATCGAAGGCGACCACCAGCGCCCGTGGAAGGAAGACGAAAAACGCGAAAGCCGCCTCGTCTTCATCGGCCGCGAACTGGACCGCGAGAAGCTGGAAAAGAGCTTCAACGCCTGCCTCGCGTCGGCTTGAAATTTTCAAGGGACACGCCGGGACGCTCTTGCTGCTTACCGGCGTCCTCCCCCATACTCGACGTCATCCTCGGGCTTGACCCGAGGACCCATTGCCGCCAGCATGTGGATGGCCGGGTCAAGCCCGACCATGACGCCACGGGTTGAAACCGCAACAACGGGTCTTCCCGACCTGGTCAGCTACCGAAATCCACCACACGAAAAACACAGATACGAAAGACCGATGCTCCATGCCGACTGTTGCCCCGCTTGATATCGAAGGCCACGTGGTCTCGACCCATTTTCTCGGCGACATTCCGCTGTTTGCCACCGCCGCCGGCACCATCCACCGGCTGGATGGCGGCGAGAAGGTGACTGAGGCGCATGACGGGCTTTTGACCTGCGTGCGCGACCCTTATAGCGCCACCCTGCTTTCCGGTGGCGAAGACGGTCGCGTGCTGCGCATCGGCCATGACGGCAGCATCAGCGAAATCGCCAATGTGCCGCGCAAATGGGTGGGCGTCGTGGCCGGCGGGCCGCAGAAGGCGGTCGCTTATGGCGTCGGCAAGTCCAGCTTCGTGCGGCTGTCGGACGGCACGGTCAAGGAATTCAAGGAAGAGCGCACGGTGGAGGCGATCGCCTTTGCGCCGAAAGGCCTGCGCATTGCCGTTGCCCGTTATAACGGCGTAACGCTGCACTGGGTGGCAACCGCCGGCGATCCCGTCGATCTGGAATGGAAGGGCGCGCATACCGGCGTCACCTTTTCGCCCGATGGCAGGTTCCTCGTCACCACCATGCAGGAAAACGCCCTGCACGGCTGGAAGATGGACGCCACCAAGGGCGGCATGGAAGCCCGGCACATGCGCATGACGGGTTATCCCGCCAAGGTCAAATCCGTGTCCTGGTCGGCCAAGGGCAAATGGCTCGCCTCCTCCGGCGCGCCGGCCGCCATCGTCTGGCCTTTTGCCGGCAAGGACGGCCCGATGGGCAAGGCCCCGGAAGAACTCGGCACCCGCGCCAACATCATGGTCACCCATGTCGCCTTCCACCCGGTGGAAGACGTGCTCGCCATCGGCTTCATCGACGGCATGATCCTCGGCGTCAGGCTCGCGGACGGCAAGGAAGCCCTGCTGCGCCGCCCCGGCAAGGGCGCCATTACCGGCATGGACTGGAGCGCCACCGGCAAGCTGCTCGCCTTTGCGTCGGAAGCGGGCGATTGCGGGATCATCGATATTTCGGCGTGAGGGCTGGTCGGTCGCGTGGCGGCCACTCATTCCACGGCCAATCTCCCGCCCCTCATTCCTGTGCTTGTCACAGGAATCCAGCCAGCCCAAGTCCTCGGGCTGAAAGGAGTCTCCCGCCGTGCAGACGCGCGTCGACTGGATTTCTGTGACAAGCACAGGCATGAGGGTCGCCCGCTATGTCGCCGTCAGACAAGCATTTGTGCAAGATTGCCGCCACCCTGCAATACCCTAATCCGCCACCTGCCGCCGTGTCAGAAACAGGAGCAGCAAGGCCGCGCCGGCTCCGACCGAAGCCAGCCGGATCGAAACGCCGAAACTCGCATATTGCGACACAAACCCCATCAGCGGCACCGCAAAAAGCGCGGCGAGGAAGATCGAATTCATGTAGAGCGCGGTTGCCCGCGCCGTGCGTCCACGCGCAAAACCCTGCACGAAGGTCAGGCAAGTGCCGGCGCAAAGGCCGTAATAGGCCCCTTCCATCGCCGCCCCGACCAGCATGGCCGGAAGGGACTGGACCGCGGCGATGATGTTGAAGGCGATGATCGCCATCACCGCCGAGACGCACAGCAGGATGCGGGGGCTGACGCGACGCATGATGCGCGGCGCAAGCAGGATGAACAGAACCTCCATGGCGCATTTGACGCTGAGCGACAGGCCCGGTGCGAAGTCCGGCAGGCCGACCTCCCGCACCAGAAACACCGGCAGGGCCGAAGCGCACAGGGCATGGGCGAAAGACATGCAGAAACTGGCCGCCGCCGCCAGAAAGAGCGGCAGGTTTCGCCCCGCCTCCGTCTCGCTTTCCTGCCGCCGCTCCATCGGGCAGGTCTGGCCGCGCGGCACGATGGCGAGCGCCAGCCCGCCCCAGATGGCCGCCATCAGCATGGCGTTGACGAACACCGCTTTCGCACCGGCAAAATCGACGATCAGGAAAGCCGC
Organism: Agrobacterium sp. NPDC089420; assembly: GCF_044900305.1. Lineage (NCBI taxonomy): Bacteria > Pseudomonadati > Pseudomonadota > Alphaproteobacteria > Hyphomicrobiales > Rhizobiaceae > Agrobacterium > Agrobacterium sp. NPDC089420. Next base: position 93,821 of record NZ_JBJDMY010000016.1, read on the forward strand.
GGCCGGCAGCAGCATCCATGCCAGCGACACCATCGTCCGGAGAAAGGCGTTGTAGGCGGTCGCATCGAGCGCCGCCGCCCGGCCGTGATAACGGCCATAGCTGAAGATGAGCGTGCTGGCCGCATTGGAAAGCCCCATGCCGGTTGCCGTGACCGCCACCAGCAGCGCCAGATGCCCGAAGGTGGCCGCCCCCGCGGCGATGAAGGCGCCGGTGACCGAGAGCAGCAGCAGCGGCCGCACCGGCACGCCGGCATCGACGCGTTCGCCATAAAGGCGGCTGGCGACGATCGAGGCGAGCGCCGCCGTCACGCTGTAAAGACCAAGCGTCGCCGGCGGATGTCCAAGCACCTGAATGATGTAAAAGCCGATAAACGGCACGATGGCCGCATTGGTGCTGCCGGCAAGGAAGACCAGCAGCGCGATCAAATAGGCCTGACGATCAAAAGCGCCCGGCGAGGCGCGTTTCTGGAACATGGGAATCGACTGGGGATGGAGCGGAATGGAAACGCACCATCACACCGAAACGACCGCCAGTTCAAGCCCAGAAGGCAAGTCCGGCGGTTTTATCTCAGAATGAAAGCCGGCCGTCTGTGTTTACGCAGGCCACCGCCGCCATCAGGCCGAGGCGGTGGTGGGGCGACGGCAGCCCGGCACTTTTTTCCGACAGGAAAATGCCGGCAATCAGAACTTCACGCCGAGGCCGACATTGACGACATGGTCGCTGAGCTTTCCATCGGCGGAAAGGCCCTGGACGGTATAGGTTTCCTTGCCGAAATCATTGTACCGATATTCAAGACGGCCAAATAGATTGTCGGTGAAGGCATAATCGACGCCGGCGCCGATCGTCCAGCCATGCAGAACCTTGCTGTCCTTGCCGATCGGCGTTTCAATCTCGCTGTCCGTCGCGGTATATCCACCGGCGGTATAGATGAGGGCGCGATCGAGCGCGTAACCGGCGCGCAGGCGGGCAGAACCGTTGAGGCCGGTGGACACTTCCGAGAGGTTTACTTTCCTGTCGCCCCAGGAATAACCGATATCGGCCTCGAGACCGAGAATGACGGATGGCGCGACTTCCGCATTGTAACCGGCAAAACCGGAAAAGCGCGCGCCGTCGAAATTATACTTGTCGGTTTCGCCGGCTTCGGTCGCCTTTAGCCGCGACCGGCCGTAACCGGCCGCAGCACCGGCATAAAAACCACCCCAGGAGAAGGAAGACACGGCATCGTCAACATAGGGCGCGGCCGGAACGTCATTGACCGCATCTGCGGCAAGGGCGGTGCCCGAAAGCATGCCGAGAGCGGCGAGCGCCAGAAATGAATGTTTCAACATGTGATAGCTCCTTGAAAAATACCTGCCCCGCCATGCTGCGGGATGTGAACCGGGCCACGACCAAAATCACAAGGTGACTGACGGGGCGAACGCAGCTATCGATTGAAACCCAACAGGGTTAAAACCAGGTAAAAACCATCTGGGAAACCATGAATAGGGAAATAAAAATATCAACTTTTCAAATATTGAATAAATAATAAATTAGAAAATCAATATATAAAATCCAAACGGAAAACTGAGCGGCGCCAACAATAGACCCACCCCAAAAACCATTAAAAGTAGTATTTACCGGTAAAACGCCAGCCGCCTGGTCGGGGCCGGCCCGAACAAAAGCCAGGCTGACGAGCCGCGCTTTTCCGTCACACGCCGCGCTGTCTGTTCCTGAAGGACATGCACCGGCCATGCAAGATTTGCGGCCCGACCCCGGCCCGGGCAATCCGCGCATCGCTCGCCTCGACCATGCCGGACGATGGTAGAGCCTTGCGCGGGGCGGGATGGGCGGAACATCCGGCCACCCCGCACCGTATGTCAGTTAGTGCCGGCGCTTCTTGCCGCCGTCATTTTTGTTGTCGATGACATCGACGGAGGTCTTGTTGCCGTTCAGTAGGCCATTCAGGATACCCGTCTTGTTGCCGTTCAGAATCCCGTTATTGGACAGGATGCCGCTGACGCCGAGATCGATGCTCGGCGAGACGACGACAAGCGCGCCGCCCTTGTTGCTGTTTCCGGACAGGATGCCGCCCAGAAGGCCGCCGGCATTGGCCTGACCAACGGAAGCGACAGTAAGAATGGCCGCCACACAAGCAAACTTTGCAATCATTTCTCTCTCCTCTTTGTTTGATCACGCCATCTGGCGTAACCGGACTGTATATTTAGAGGATTCTAATTCAAGCAAAGCCTAATATTACAATAAACGATTAACTTTAATACTGGCGATTTTAATAGAATTTTACATCTCGCATCATTGTCGGGACTTTTCGCAACTCCCCTTCTTTCGCCAATCTCTCCGCTTTGGCAGTCATGCCGCACAGAGAACTTTGTTAACCATCCAAATATAAGATATTGCTTAATTAGAGACCGGAGATGCGAATGCGGCTGGGGGGATATATCGCGCTTGTTCTCGGGCTTGCCTGCGCCTGTGGCGTGCGGGCGGGGGAAAACGCCGATGAGCACAATGTCACCTACAAGTCCGGCATCGCCTATGACAGCAATTATTTCGCCGACACCAACCGGCTGAGTGCGATTTCGCTGCGCGCCGGCTTCGGGCTCAACGGCAAGGTCGCGCTGGAAGGGGCGGAGCTGCGCTATCTGCTCGAACACGAGGAGGTCCGCCTTCCCCGATACCGTTTCGCCAATGAACACAATACCGTCGCCGCGCTGGGGCTGACGAGACGCTTTTCCGAAAAGCTGGAATGGGCGATCGAACTGCGCGGCACGCGCAGCGATGCCGGCGATATTTTCCTGCATCTGCCGGAAGAAGACATCGGTTATCGGCGGCTGGATCACAAGCTGGAAGCCTCTTCCCAGCTCGGCTTCCTCGCGCTTGGGGCCAAGAACACGCTGACGGCAGGCATTGCCAGCCTGATGAAAGGCAAGGCGCGGTTCCGCCCCGCCTATTTCATGCCCACCCGGCTGGAGGCCAATGAGGCGCTGCTGTCGCTGAAGGCCGAACATGAACGGCCGCTGGCCGGCGGCGAGGCCGGCCTGACCCTTGCCTATGACCGCCTTCTGGTGCCGGAAGGGCAGCGGGAGAAATACGAGCGGTTTCAGGCCAGTACGCTGCGCGGTTCGCTTGCCTATGGCTACAGGTTCTCCGACCGTTTCGCGGTTCTGGCCGAGGCGGGCCTCACCTCCATTTCCGGCGACGAGATCAGCGACACGGTCAAGCGCACCCGGCCTTATCTGCGGGCGGAAGCGGAGATGAAGGCCAGCGAGCGCCTCGCCTTCGGCGTCGGCTTTTCGCAGGATTATGCGCTTTTCGACCCGGACGACCCGATTGCCGAATTTCACCGCCGCTGGCAAGTCGTCATGAAAAGCCGGCTTACCGACAAGGTGGGGCTCGATCTTGCCCTGCGGCGCGTGCACAAGGACTGGATCTATTATAATTACGACAGCAGCGAGCGCCGGCTGGTGGCCACGCTGTCCTTCGACACCGGCAGGAACAGCAAGCTGGAACTGGAATTCAACCGCCTGCTGCATGGCGAGCGCGACGACGAGTTCGCATATAGCGGCTCCAGCCTCACCTCGCGTTTCACCGGCACATTCTAAGCCCGGCCGGCGGCCGCATGCAGGATCAAGCGGCGCATCAGGTCGAAATTCGGTCCCAATTTCTGCTAGAGTCGGGCCTTCGAGATTCGAAGGCAGGACAGACCGGACAATGAACAGACGATTTTTGCTTCTCGCGGCCGGCTTCGCCTGTCTTCCCGTCGCGGCGTCGGCGCATCCGCATATCTTTGCCGAAGCGCGCATGGAAATCGTCGAGGGGCCGAACGGCACCATTCAGGAGGTGCGCAATATCTGGCGTTTCGACGAAATGTTTTCCGCAAGCGTGGTGATGGATTACGACAAGAACAGCGACCTGAAGCTGGACAAGGACGAGCTGGCCGAAATCGGCAATACCGTTCTGGAATCGCTTGCCGAATATTCCTATTACACCTTCATCACCGCCAACGGAAAACCGGTGGAATTTTCAAAGCCGGACGCCATTCACGTGGACTACAAGGATCAGCAGATCCTGATGTTCTTTTCCGTGAAGCCGACCAAGCCCCTGGCCGTCAAGGGCAAGCTCAGCTTCGGCGCCTGGGATCCGACCATGTATACGGCGATCGATTTTGCCAAGGACAGCGATATCGCCACCCAGGGCAAGGATCTCAATGCCTGCAAACACCATGTCGTGCGCCCCGATCCCGACGAGGTGATCTCGCAGAACCAGAGCTCGCTCACCGACGCCTTTTTCAACGATCCGACCGGCACCGACATGACCAAGCTGTTCGCCACCCGGCTGGAGGTCTCATGCTGAGCCGCAGGGCAGGCTTCGCCGCCGTCGCCATCGGCCTCATTGCGCTCGCCGGCACGGCGCATGCGCAGTCGCCGCTCGGCATCGGTTCGGCCGAACCGTCCTTTTCTGTCGGCGGGCCGTTTGCGCCGCTGATGCAGTGGATCAACGTGCACCAGCAGATGTTCTACCGGGCGCTGACCGGCGCGCTGAAGGCGATGCGCGAGGATGGCTGGGCGCTGGGCTCGCTGATCGGCCTTTCCTTTGCTTACGGCGTTTTCCACGCCGCCGGCCCCGGCCACGGCAAGGCCGTCATCTCGTCCTACATGATCGCCAATGAAACGCAGTTGAGACGCGGCATCCTCATTTCCTTCGTCTCGGCGCTCATTCAGGGTTTGATGGCCATCGGCCTCGTCGGTGCGGCCTGGCTGGTGCTGCGCGGCACCTCCATCACCATGACCAGGGCGACACAGGCGATGGAGATCGCCAGCTTCGCCATGGTGGCGTTGTTCGGCGCGTGGCTGCTGGTGCGCAAGCTCTGGTCGCTGCGCATCCGGCGCGAACCGGTTGCCGCCTTCGCCACGGCGGGCGAGGCCCCGTCGGCCAGAGCCACCGGCATGGGCACCGGGCTGCGGTTCCAGGGCAAACCGGTCTTTGCGGATCATGATCACAACGGCACCGGCGATCTCTGCACCGCCTGCGGCAAATCCCATGCGCCCGATCCCATGCTGTTGAAGAGCAAGAATTTCAGCCTGCACGAAGCATGGTCGGCCATAATTGCCGTGGGGCTCAGGCCCTGCTCGGGCGCGATCATCGTCATGAGCTTCGCGCTCTTGAACGGGCTTTATCTCGGCGGCGTGCTTTCCGTACTCGCCATGTCGCTCGGCACCGCCATCACGGTGTCGGCTCTCGCCATCATGGCGGTCTCGGCCAAGGGGCTTGCCGTGCGTTTTGCCGGCCCCGGCAGCCGCAAGGCAGCCGGCATCAGCCACGCGATCGAGATCGCCGGCGCGCTGTTCGTGCTGATCATGGGATTGCTGCTGCTCGGCGCCTCGCTTCAGTTCTGATGATCGCGGCGGCGCTGGTAGCGGGCGCGCAGCCAGAACAGCAGGAAGAAACATAGCACGGCAACCGCGCCGAATCCTGCGGCGAGCCATGGCGAATAATCGCCCAGCCACAACATGATCTTCGGCATGACGAAGAAGACGATCCCGAAGCCAATGATGATAAGGGCGGCGGCGATGGCCGGCGAGCTTTCCTTCTTCTCAGGCATCGGCAAGCCCCGCGCGAATATCCTCGAGCTTGTGCTTCTGGTTGCCATCGGCGGCAAAATTGTCAGGCGAAAGCCAGGCTTCGAAGGCCTTGCCGATCAGCGGCCATTCACCGTCGATCATCGAGAACCACGCTGTATCCCGATTCTGGCCTTTGGAGATCATATGCTGGCGGAAGACGCCCTCGAAGGTGAAGCCGTAACGCGTGGCGGTGATTTTCGAGGGTTCGTTTTCATTATGGCATTTCCACTCGTAGCGGCGGTAACCCAGATCCTCGAACACATGTTTCGCCATCAGGTAATGCGCCTCGGTGGAGAGCGGCGAGCGCTTCATTTTCGCGCCATGGGCGACCGAACCCACCTCGACCACGCCATTGGCGGGATCGGGCCGCATGTAGCTCGCCATGCCGACGACATCGCCGGTCGCATTTTCGATAAAGACCAGCGTGACCCAGTTGAGCTTTTCGCCCGCGCCGATCAGCCAGTCGCCAAAGGCATCGGCATCGGGAAAGGCGTTTTGCGGGAAATATTTGAGCAGCGCATTCACGCCCTCGCCGCCAAGGGCTGACCAGAGCTTTGCAAGATGTTTTTCGCGATCGAACGGCTCGGCGGTTACATAACGGCCCTTCAGCACCACCGGCTTGGGCGCCGGACATCCCTTGAAATCACTCAGATCGCGCATTCTCTTCCCCATTTGCTGGGGAAAGGATTAGGGCAAGCGGGCCGGGATGACAACAGTGGATGTGGGGTTGGGTATGGAGCAGGACTTGCCGGCTTGGTGGGTGTGGCTCACCCCCCTCTGCCCTGCCGGGCATCTCCCCCTCAAGGGGGGAGATCGACAAGTGGTTAAGTCTCGCCCATCTCAACCTTTGCGAATGAAGTGGTGGGAGCGCGTCCTGCCGATCTCCCCCCTTGAGGGGGAGATGCCCGGCAGGGCAGAGGGGGGTAAACCCCGCCCACCGAGACCAGACCCCTACCTCAAACCTTCGCCGCCACCACCGTCGCCTCGATATGATCCACCAGCGCATCCGGCAACCCAAGCCGCCCCGCAAGAAGATCGAGATAACCGCGCTCCGCCCGCGTATCGGCCTCGATGGCAAGCCGCGAAGCGGTATAAAGCTCCACCTTCTGCTCTTCCGTCCGGGCGGCCGCCACCAGCGCGTCGATGTCGAGCGGATCGGCCAGTTCCTTCTCCAGGAAACGCTCCGCTTCCGTATCGAGGCCGGAGACCTGCACCTTGTCCATGATATTGGCGCGCTCCTTCTCGTCGATATGACCGTCGGCCTTGGCGGCAGCGATCATCGCCTGGATGAGCTTCAGCGCGAAATCATTGGAAAGGGCCGGCGATTGCGGGTGGAAGGCGGAATCGGCCGGCGGGGCGAGAAGCTCCGGCTCGGGTTTCGGCGCGGCTTCCGGCGCCTGGCCGGACTTGTAATTCTTGTAGGCGAGATAACCGAGGCCGGCGATGGCCGCGACGCCGCCGATGGTGGCGACATTGCCGGCAAGCTTGCGGCCGGTCTTGGTACCGAGAATGGCAGCGGCGAGCGCGCCGGCCTTCAGGGGATTGTTTTTGGCGATATCGGCGGCCTGCCCGGCTCTGTCACGGACGCTTCCCGAAAGGCCCGGCACCTGCGAGCCGAGGAATTGTTCAAGAAGCTTCTTGGCGTCGAACATCAAAATCTCCTGTAGAGGTCAAATCTAAGGGGGAGATAGGAAGCCGTCGCGCGAATATAAATGTCAAACCCGCTCACGCCTTCGTGAACGGGTTTGACAGGACACAAATCAGCCGCGCAATGCGGCCGCTTCGGCGGCAAGCTTGGTGATGCCCGCCCAGTCGCCCGTCGCCACCAGTTCGCGCGGGGCAACCCACGAGCCGCCGACGCAGACGACGTTTGGCAGGGACAGGTAGTCATTGGCATTCTTCAGCGACACGCTGCCGGTCGGGCAGAACACGGTGCCGGCGAGCGGCGAGGACAGCGCCTTGAGGTAAGGCGCGCCGCCGGCCTGTTCGGCCGGGAAGAACTTCAGCACCTTGTAACCCTCGTCACGCAGCGCCATGACCTCGCTGGCGGTGGCGGCGCCGGGAAGCAGCGGCACCTTGGAAGCGCGCGCGGCTTCCAGCACGCTTTTATTGATGCCGGGGCTGACGATGAAGGTGGAGCCCGCTTCGGCCGCCGCTTCGAAATCCTTCGCGTTGAGAATGGTGCCGGCGCCGACATTGGCGCCTTCCACTTCCGCCGCAACCGCACGGATGGCGTTAAGGGCCGCCGGCGTGCGCATGGTGATCTCGATTGCCTTCAGGCCGCCAGCGACCAGGGCGCGCGCGAGCGGCACGGCGGAAGCGGCATCATCCACGATCAGCACCGGAACGACCGGCTGAAGCTTGAGGATGGAGAGAAGTTTTTCGGAGTCCTGGGCCAAGATGAGCCTCCCTTGCGCGATTGAAACGATTGAAATCCCGTTTACCGATTAGCCTGCCCCGGCTTTGATGTCGAGGCGTGGCAGGGCCATTTTTTATCCAGATACTTCAATCAATTCGCTTCTTCATGAAGCCCTCTTGCGATAATCTGGCGCACCAGTGTGCGGAGACAGCATGGCCAAGGAAATCGAACGGAAGTTTCTTGTTGCGGGCGGTGAATGGCGCGATGAGGTGACGCATAGCATGGCTTTCCGGCAGGCTTATGTCGCTTCGCTGGACAATCGTTCGGTCCGGGTCAGGATCGTCAACGGGCGTGACGCGACACTGACCATCAAGATCGGCGCAAGCGCGCTTGTGCGCGACGAATATGAATATTCCATTCCCCTCAAGGACGCGGAAGAGCTGATGGCCAGCGCGCCGGGCGTGGTGATCGAAAAGACGCGTCACACGGTGGATCATGGCGGCTTCACCTGGGAAATCGATGTTTTCGAAGGCCGTTATCAGGGGCTGGTGGTGGCGGAAGTGGAAATGAACGACGAGAATGCCGATCCGGACCTGCCCTCCTGGCTGGGCAGGGAGGTAACGGGCGACCGCCGTTTTTCCAACCAGTCGCTCGCCATGGACTGTCCGAGTGGAGACTTGCCGGATGCCCTTCAGAATTGATCCGAAGAAACCCTTCGGCGATGAAATCCGCCGTGCCGGGCTGGAACTGATCGAGGATGCGATCACCATCCTGCGCGATCAGCCTTCCGGTCCGCATGAGGCAGTGCACGGCGCCCGCAAGCGCTTCAAGCGGCTGCGGGCGCTGTACCGCCTCATCCGCAAGGCGGCGCCCGATTTCAGCCGCGCCGAAAACGCCCGTTTCCGCGATATCGCCCGCTCGCTCGCCTTTGCGCGCGATGCGGCGGCGCTGGTGGAAACGGCGGAATATCTCGAGGCTTTCGCCCTTTCCGATACGCAGGGCGAGGCGCTACGCTCGATCACGGCGATGCTGCGCCAGCGCCGCGACGATGCCCTTCAGCATGAAGCCGGTCTCGACGAGGCGATCGCTACGGCCATCGCCGGCTGCGAGGCGGGACGCGAAAGGCTGGAAGCCCTTTGCCTGCCGGATGACCTGAGAAAGACGCTGCGGCTGGTGAGAGGCAGCTGGGCGAAACAGAGGGCGAAAGCGCGCAAGGCGCTTTCCGATTGCCACGACCGGGCGGACGTCGAACATTTCCACGAATTGCGCAAGGCGGGACAGGCCTACTGGATGCATCTCGGCCTGATGCGCCGCCTCTGGCCCTCGGCCATGCGCGCCAAGCGGGCCGATACCAAGCGGCTGGTCGATATTCTCGGCCATGAGCATGATCTCTCCGTCCTTGCCGCCGTCGCCGACCGGGAACCGGAACGTTTCGGCAATGGCGAGCGGCTGGCGCTGCTCCTCGATGCGATCATCGCAAGGCAGCAGGCCCTGCGCAGCGAAGGTCTTGAGCTGGCCGACGAGGTGTTTTCCGAATCCGCCCGCACCGAAAGCCGCATCGTCGCCCTGTTGTGGCGGCAGGCGGCGAAATAGGCGGGAGAACCCGTAAAATCTCGGGATTTGACGATTTTCAAAATACCGCCCCGCGCCGATAAATATTGCTTTGCGGCCGCCGTCGCTGTATTTCAGCGCCCATGACCGACACGACCATTCTCCCCCGCCCGGAAGTCTCTGGCGATTTCCTAGTGGCCGCGCTTTACCATTTCGCCCGCCTGCCGCGGTTCGAGAGCCTGCGCGAGCCGCTGTTTGCGCTCTGCCAGGAAAACGGCGTCAAGGGCACGCTGCTGCTTGCCGCCGAAGGCATCAACGGCACGATTGCCGGGCCGGATGCGGGCATTCATGCCGTGCTTTCCTTCCTGCGCGCCCAGCCCGAATTTGCCGCGCTGGAGCATAAGGAAAGCCGTGCCGCGCATATGCCTTTCGTGCGGCTGAAGGTGAAGCTCAAGAAAGAGATCGTCACCATGGGCGTGCCGGATATCGATCCGAACCGCATCGTCGGCACCTATGTCGAGGCGCGCGACTGGAACGCGCTGATTTCCGATCCCGATACGATCGTCATCGATACCCGCAACGATTACGAGACCGCCATCGGCGTCTTCAAGGGCGCGGTCGATCCGAAGACAAAAACCTTCCGCGAGTTTCCCGACTGGGTGAAGAACAATCCCGGCCTGCACAACAAGCCGAAGATCGCCATGTATTGCACCGGCGGCATCCGCTGCGAAAAGGCCACCGCCTTCATGAAGGAACAGGGTTTCGACGAGGTCTATCACCTCAAGGGCGGCATCCTGAAATATCTGGAGGAAGTGCCGGAAAAAGAGAGCCTGTGGGAAGGCGCCTGCTTCGTGTTCGACGAACGCGTTTCCGTGGTGCACGGCCTTGCCGAGGGCGACCACCAGCTCTGCCACGCCTGCCGCAACCCGATCACGCCGGATGTGCGCCTCTCTCCCAAATTCGAGGACGGCGTTTCCTGCCCGAGCTGTTACGACGAGCGCAGCGAAGAGGACCGCCAGCGTTTTCGCGACCGGCAGCAGCAGATCGAATTGGCGAAGAAACGCGGCGGGCGGCATCTGGGGCGGTGAGCCGAAGCCCGCACCGATCTATTCTCCGTCATACCGGACCGGATCCGGGATGACGCAGTTCAAATCACTCACGCCCCGGCCCGGAGAGCAAACAGCGGCGCATCCTGCCCGTCCAGCATGGCGGTGATCTCTTCGGCGGCCACCGGCTTGGAAAACAGATAGCCCTGCAATTCATCGCAACCGCACAGATGCAGGATCGCCGCCTGTTCTTCCGTCTCCACACCTTCGGCCGTGACCGGAATATCGAGCGATTTCGCCAGCGCCACGGTCGCCTGCAACATCTCCAGCGACCGCCCGCCCTGCTGCAGCGCCACGATCAGCGACCGGTCGATCTTCATCCGGTCGAAACCGAAGCGGCGCAGATATCCGACACTCGCAAAACCGGCGCCGAAGTCATCGAGCGCAATATGCAGGCCAAGCTGTTTCAGCTTGTCGATCGCCGCGCTCGCCCGCTCGGGATGCTGGATGAAATAACCTTCCGTCATTTCCAGCCGCAGCCTTTCCGGTGGCGTCCGCGTGACGTCGAGAATATCCGCCACATGGCCGGAAAAGGCCGGATTGCGGAATTGGACCGGCGAAATATTCACGGATAGCTTGATGGATGGCCATTGCCGCGCCGTCTCGCAGGCCTTGTGCAGAACCAGCAGGCCGAGCCGGTCGATCAGGCCGCTGGTTTCGGCGGCGGCAATGAAAATATCCGGCGGCACGAAGCCATAACCGGGCCTCTGCCAGCGGGCCAGCGCTTCCACCCCGGTGATACAGCGTGTGGCGGCATTCACCACCGGCTGATAGACCACCGAAATTTCGTCGTTCAGGATGGCGCAGCGGAGATCGGCCTCGAGCTGCAATTTTTCCTCACGCAGCGCATCCATCTTCAGCTCGTAGGAAACGTAACGGCCGCGCCCGTTCTCCTTGGCCTGATACATGGCCATGTCGGCGCGCCGCAGCAGTTCCTCGCCATTGATATCGCCGGCGCGGGAAACGGAGGTGCCGATGCTGCAACCGATGCTCGCCACCCTTTCGCCGATGCTGAAAGGCTCGGTAAAAAGTTCAAGCAGCGACAGACACAGCTTGCGGCCTTCCGACCAGACGTCATTGCCCTGAATGGCGATGGCGAATTCATCGCCGCCCAGCCGCGCCAGCACGGCGTCTTCCGGCACCAGCACCCTGAGCGCCGCGGCAACCCCCTTGATCAGCCGGTCGCCGGCGGCATGGCCGTAGGAATCGTTGATCTCCTTGAAGCCGTCGAGATCGAGGTAAAGCAGCTTGATATCGCTCTTGTCATGCCGGGCCTTGCCGACCATGCGGTTGAGTTTCGCAAACAGGCCGGCGCGGTTGCTGAGCCCGCTCAGCCGATCGCGCAGCGCCTCTTCCCGCGCCGCGGCTTCATCCGCCTTCAGCCGGTCGAGCGTGGCCGAACCGATGATCAGAAGCACCAGGAAAAACGTGCCGGCAATACCGAGCGCGGTGAAGACGACAGGCCGCGCCTCATGGAAACTGACGTCTCCCGGCAGGTGCGAACGCCAGACGAGGCGCGCCAGCACTTGTCCCATGGGATTGACGATATCCACGTGGTTGGCGGCAGGTCCGTCGCCATATTGCAGTTCCAGACCCTCGATCACATAGTTGCGGGCAAGCTTGTCCACCGTCGCCTGCTTGAGGTGGCGGGCGAAAATCAGATAACGCCGCTCCGCGCCGACCGGCGGCAGCGCCCCGGATTTGAGCCGGACAAGCGCCACACCGGCGGCGGCAATGCCGTCTTCGGTTTTGACAAAACCGGTGACATGCGAGGTGATGCCGGGACGCATGGCCTGGACGCGCTCGATCATCTCCTGCAGGCCACCCGCGAAATAGCTGCCATAGGCCCATTTGACCGGCATGCCGTTCTGATAGGCCATGCGGACCTTGCCGTCCTCATCGATGACCACGGCCGTGTCGAAAAGGTCGTTATTGACCGTCATCTCGCCGTAATTGCTGGCCACCCAGTCGAAGCGGTCGGGAGCATAGACATATTCGGCGGCATCGTCCCAGGCGGCATAGTCGTTCAGCGTGGCGCCAAGCTGCTCGCGGAAGGTGATGAGGGCACCCGCCGTCGTTTCGCGCGAACGGGCATTGTCGAGCAGGTTCGCCTTTTCCCGGACCTGGCTGAGGGCGGAGAGCACAAGCGCCGTGACGATGAGAAGCACCAGCGCGAATGTGGACAGCACCACACCCACGGCGGTTCTGCGCCCGACCGGCAGATAGTCTCCAATGTTGCGCGGCGCAATCCGCATAAAATCCCCTTCGAAAGCATCATCTTGCGAAGGAAACATTCAGAAGGCGTTAAGCCGCATTGTGGCCGAACCCCAAAAAACTACGGGTATAAAACGACAGTCTGCACGGAGCGCTGAAAAATCCTTCCCTGGAATGGCAGGGGTTTTTCAGAGATGGCGGATTTGTGCCCATTCTGAAAGAAAAAAGACCTCCCCCAACGGATGGGAGAGGTCCTCATTTTTACGGTAACGGCGGTTCTTACCAGGACGGGATGACCGTGCCGTTATACTTTTCCAGAATGAAGGCCTTCACTTCCGGGCTGTGGTAAGATTCCACCAGCGTCTTCACCCAGGGCTTGTCCTTGTCCTGCGCACGAACGGCGATGACGTTCGCATAAGGAGACTTTTCGCTTTCGATGGCGATCGCATCCTTCTTGGGGTTGAGACCCGCTGCCGTCGCGTAGTTGGTGTTGATGACCGAAGCGTCGGTATCGTCAAGCGAACGCGGCAGCTGGGCGGCGTCAAGCTCGACGATCTGGATGTTCTTCGGGTTTTCGGTGATGTCGGCAGGCGTTACCTTCAGGCCGGCCTCTTCCTTCACCTTCAGCACGCCCTTGGAGGCGAGAACCAGCAGGGCACGGCCGCCATTGGTCGGGTCGTTCGGAATGCCGATGGTTGCGCCGTCCTTCAGCTCGTCAAGGCTCTTCACCTTCTTGGAATAAACGCCCATCGGGGTGGTGATGGTGGTGCCGACGCTGACGAGATCGAACTTGCGGTCGGCGATCTGGTTGTCGAGGTAAGGCTGGTGCTGGAAGGAGTTGGCCTGCAGCTCGCCATCGGCGAGCGCCTGGTTCGGCACGACATAGTCGGAGAATTCGACGATGTCGATATCGAGGCCCTTGGCGGCGGCGATCTTCTTCACCTGCTCCATGATCTGCGCGTGTTCGGCGGGGGTGACGCCGATCTTGATGGTTTCCGCCAGCGCCTGGCCGGCGGTGAAGAGAGCGGCGAGCGAAGCCGCGAGAATGAGTTTCTTCATGGGTGTCTCCTTGGGTTGTTATTATAAAGGCAGTTAATTCTTGCGGGTCCGCTTGTCGAAGCTGCGGGCCAGCCTGTCGCCGGCGCTCTGCACCAGCTGCACCAGCACGATGAGCACCAGAACCACGGCCAGCATCACGTCCGGCATGAAGCGTTGGTAACCGTAGCGGATGCCGAGATCGCCCAGCCCGCCGCCGCCGACAGCGCCGACCATGGCCGAATAGCCGATGAGGCTGACCAGCGTGAGCGTGAGCGCCAGCGTGATGCCGGGCTTGGCTTCGGCAAGCAGCACCTTGGTGACGATCTGCAACGGGGTGGCGCCCATGGCGCGGGCGGCCTCGATCAGGCCCTTGTCCACCTCGCGGATCGCCGCTTCCACCAGCCTTGCGATGAAGGGCACGGTCGCGACCGTCAGCGGCACGATGGCCGCACTGGTGCCGATCGAAGTGCCGGCGACGAGACGGGTGAAGGGAATGATCGCCACGACAAGGATAATGAAGGGCGTGGAGCGCGCCGCATTGACGATGAGGCCGAGGATCCGGTTGGTCATCGGCGCCGGAAACAGCTCGCCCTTGCCGCTGGTGGCAAGGAAAACACCCATTGGCACGCCGATCAGCGAGCCGACGATGCCGGCGACCGCAACCATGTGCAGCGTTTGCAACAGGCCCTTGGAGAGAAGGCTGAACAGCATATCAGGCGACATAACCAAGCACCTCCGTGTGAAGACCGGTTTCCGCATAAAAGCGGCTGGCGCGGGCGGTGACCTCGGCCGAGGCGGGATAGGAGACCACGAGCGAACCGAAGGGCGCGCCGGAGATTTCCTCGATGGTGCCGGCGAGAATGTTCACGTCCGGGCCGATTTCAGCGACCAAACGGGCCGTCAGCGGCTGGAAGGCCGTTTCGCCGAAGAATACCAGCCGCACCAGAACGCGGTCGCCTTCAGCCGCCTGCGGTTTCAGTCCCGAAGTGACCCAATGCGGCAGCTTCACGCCGACCGAGGACGACAGCAGGCTGCGGGTCGTCTCGTGTTTCGGCGCGGTGAAGATGTCGAAGGTCGTGCCTTCCTCGACGATCAGGCCCCTGTCGATGACGGCGACCTGCGAAGCGATGGTTTTCACCACCTCCATCTCATGGGTGATGAGCAGCACGGTGAGGCCGAGTTCGGCATTGATGCGCTTCAGCAGCTCGAGAATGGATTGCGTCGTTTCCGGATCGAGCGCCGATGTCGCCTCGTCGGAAAGGAGCAGCTTCGGCTGGGTGGCGAGCGCGCGGGCAATGCCGACACGCTGCTTCTGGCCGCCGGAAAGTTCGGCGGGATACCGCTTCGCCTTGTCCGAAAGCCCGACGAGATCGAGCAGCGGCGCGACACGGGTCTCGATCTCCTTCTTGCCCATGCCGGCGATTTCAAGCGGCAGGGCGACATTGTCGAAAGCGGTACGCGACGACAGGAGATTGAAGTGCTGGAAGATCATGCCGACGGACCGGCGCAAGGTGCGCAGGCTCTTTTCGTCGAGCGCCGCGACATCGACGCCATCGACGACCACACGGCCGGTCGAGGGTTTTTCAAGGCCGTTGGCGAGGCGGATGAGCGTGGATTTGCCCGCACCGGAGCGGCCGATGATGCCGGTGATGGAGCCTTTCGGCACGGTGTAGTCGATACCGGCAAGGGCCGCGAAGCCGGGCTTGCCGCCCGTGCCGCCAAAGGTCTTGGTCACGCCTTCAAACGTGACCATCGGCTCCTTTGCCGCCCCTTGCGGGACCGCCTGTTCTGAACGCGCGGGCGAGGCCGCACTGGATGGAAAACTCATTGTGAACTCTGGGAATGCGTGACGGATCGGGTCTCAAAAAATCCTGTTGCGGTGCTGAACCGCTCTCTTCATGCAGCCTTCGGGCACATTCGATGACAGCTGATTTTCCGGGTCATTTCGTCAGGCTTTCACTCAGAAATGCCGGGGATCGGCAATTCGATGGCGCATACTTGCCCGCAGGCGCCACCTTTTAACAGGGATGTTTTTTCAATTATCCGAAAAGAGAGAAAAAATCTACCGCAAAGCCGCCTTTGCGGCCCTGCGGCAGTCAAGCTTTTGCGAGCGGCGTAAAATCAGACGCGGCTGACGAATTCTTCGGCCGGACGGCGCACCTTTTTCAGGTTCACCAGCCAGTCGCCATCCGGCTGGCGATAACCGAGCGGCAGGATGGTGACGGAGCGCAGGCCCTTTTCACGCAGGCCGAGAATCTCGTCGAGCTTGGCGGGGTCGAAACCTTCCATCGGGGTGGAATCCACACCCTCGAAAGCGGCCTGGGCCACGGCCATGCCGAAGCCGATATAGGCCTGACGGGCGGCGTGTTCGAAATTCACCTGCTGGTCGCGCTGCGGATAGGTGGTGAGCAGCATCTGTCGATAGGCTTCCCAGCCTTCATTCCGGATGCCGCGTTCTTCATTGACCAGATCGAACATGTGGTTGATCCGCTCTTCAGTGTAATTGTCCCACGCCGCAAACACCAAGAGATGCGAACCATCCGTCACCTGCGCCTGGTTCCAGGCGATCTCGCGGATCCTGGCGCGCACGTCCGGATCGGTGACGACGATCACTTCGAAAGGCTGCAGGCCGCTGGAGGTGGGGGCAAGCCGCGCCGCCTCGACGATGCGCTCGACCTTGTCTTCCGACACGGCCTTGGAAGGATCCATTTTTTTGGTGGCGTAACGCCAGTTGAGTTTTTCGATAAGCATCTTCGTTTTCCCTGGGAGGACCGGCCCGCCCTGCCCCTTGGGCGACAGAACGGGCGCTACGTCTTTGTAGCCTGCCTGACATAGGAGGCGGGACGGCGGGTGCAAGCAGGCACCGCGCGGTAACCGGGGAAAAAGTTAGGAAAACTGATAATAAGGGGAGAGAACTTTATTGTGGAGAGGCTTCGTGCCCTCGCCTGTTATCGGATACGGCACGTAAAGTTCATGCACGCCCCGCCCCACCCTCATTCCTGTGCTTGTCACAGGAATCCAGCCGACGTGCGTCTGCACGGCGAAAAGAGTCCTTTCAGCCCAAAGACTTGGGCTGGCTGGATCCCTGTGACAAGCACAGGGATGAGGAAGAGAGCCTTACCCCTTCGCCACGCCATGGTTCCCCTTCGGAAACCCCGAAGCCAGCGCACTGTACCACTTCCCGCTGTTCTTCAGCGTGCGCAGCTGCGTGTCATAATCCACATGAAAGAGGCCGAAACGCATGCGATAGCCCTCGGCCCACTCGAAATTATCCATCAGGCTCCAGGCGAAATATCCGCGCATCGGATATCCGTCGCCGATGAGATCGGCGACGACGCCGAGGTGTTCGGCATAATAATCGAGACGCGGCTGGTCATTCACCTCGCCGTTTTCGACGCCCATATTGTAGCAGGCGCCGTTTTCCGTGATGTAGCACTGCGGCAGGTCGTAGCGCTTGTAAAGCGTCTCCACCAGCGACTGGAGCGCCGGGGCGTAAACCTCCCACCCGATATCGGTCTTCACCTCGCTGACAGCGGGAGCCGGCGTCGTGGCGGGGAATTCCGCGCCCGGGGTCGCATCGTCGGCAACGCGCATCGGCGTGTAATAATTCAGGCCCCACCAGTCGAGCTTCTGGCTGATGATGGCGAGGTCTTCCGCCTCCACGACGGGCATGCGATCGCCCAGCGCTTCCATCATCCCGACCGGATATTCACCCTTGAAGACCGGATCGAAAAACGCGCCGTTGTGGAACTGGAAGGCCCGTTCGGCAGCTTTCAGATCGGCCTCGCTATCGGAAGCGGGAATGACGGAATGGGCGTTCAGCACCAGTCCCACCGGCACCTTCGGCGCGACATGGCGGGATGCCTCGACACCGAAACCATGGGCGAGATTGATATGATGCATGGCGGCAAGGGCCGCTTCCATGTTGCGTTCGCCCGGCGCATGGATACCGTAGAGATGGCTGAGCCACACCGCGCACCAGGGTTCGTTGAAGGTCGCCACCGCATCCAGCCGGTCGCCGAGGCGGGCCATGACGGTCTTGGCATAACGCTGGAAGGCGTGCGCAGTGGAGCGCGAGGCCCAGCCGCCGTCGCCCATCAGGGTCAGCGGCAGGTCCCAATGGTAAAGCGTCGCATAGGTCTTGATGCCGCGCGCCTTGCAACCGTCAACGAGGCGATCGTAAAAATCGAGCCCCTTTTCGTTGATCGGCCCGAAACCGTCGGGAATGATGCGCGGCCAGGCGATGGAGAAACGATAGGCCTCGACACCCATCTCCTTGATGAGATCGAGATCCTCTTCCCAGCGATTGTAATGATCGCAGGCGATATCGCCATTGTGTCGCCCGAAGACATGGCCCGGCATGTTGCAGAAGGCGTCCCAGATGGAAGGCTTGCGGCCATCCGCTTTCGTGGACCCTTCGATCTGGAACGAGGCGGTTGCGACCCCGAACAGGAAATCACCGGGGAAACGGGCTGCAAGCGCTTTGGGATCGGTCATCGGAGAGGCCCTTTCGTCATCCATCGAGCGTGAAAAGATCAGCAGCGGTTTAGACCATGTCGCTTGCCAGGTACAGTCGGGCGGGCAGAAATCTACAACGTTTCAGACCATGCAGTTAACAGATCCAAAGCGCTTTGCATGCACGAAAGCCGCCGCAGCGGTTTGCCGTCGGCGCAGGAGGCAGGCCCGGCGAATGCGGGTGGAACGGGAGGTGGTGAAAGTCTTTGCATTCGCCGGGCCGCATCATTGAGACCGTCATCATGGCCTCTCGTTTACAGCCTTGTCACGACATCTATCCGATCGGCTCTCCCCGCCTCTGGCCTTGCGGGACGCCTCTCCGAAACACGGTCTGCCAGAACCATGCTTGTCGATGCCGGCCTCCGGTTCGCGAAAGACGCCGCGCGTATCGCCTTTCCGTTCCGGTTGCGGGAAGAATGATGCGGCAAAAATGGCGGATGGGGACGGACGGGACCGTATTTTTCTGGAAGTTGCTGAAAAATGAAGAGCGGCGGCGGAAAACCTTCCCCGCCTAGGGGTGGGCAACGCAGAGCATGTCCCCCTCACCCGACCCTTAAGGCCTGCCTTCCTCCACACCCTGCGTCATCCTCGGCTCAAGCCTCGGAATGACGTTGGAGCGTTGCGACGGGGATCGCCAGGCCGAAACGGCAAAAGCGGGAGATGTTCTCCCGCTTTCCTTTTGGAACCTATGACCCAATCAGACGTAACGATTGACCACGTTTTCGAGATATTCTTGGCGACCGGACTTCGGCTCGGGATTGATATCCTCGCGCTCGACCAGCGCTGCGATTTCGTCGAGCTTCAGCTCGCCACGCAGCATCTTCTGCGCCTCGGCAGAATCCCACTTGGCATAACGCTCGGAAAGCGGCTTCGACAGCGCGCCGTCCTCGATCATCTTCGCCGCCGCCTTCAGGCCGCGGGCGCAGCAATCCATGCCGCCAATATGGCCGATCAGCAGGTCCTGCGGGTCGAGCGACTGGCGGCGCAGCTTGGAATCGAAATTGGTGCCGCCATTCTTGAAACCGCCGCCGGCAAGCACGTGGTAATAGGCGAGCGCCATTTCCGGCACGTTGTTGGGGAACTGGTCGGTGTCCCAGCCGGACTGGTAATCGTTGCGGTTCATGTCGATGGAGCCGAAAATGCCGAAGGCATTGGCCATGGCGAGCTCATGCTCGAAGGAATGGCCGGCAAGGATGGCGTGGCCCTGCTCGATATTGACCTTCACTTCCTTTTCGAGACCATTCTTCTGCAGGAAGGCGTAAACGGTGGCGACGTCGTAGTCATACTGGTGCTTGGTCGGCTCCTGCGGTTTCGGCTCGATCAGGATCGTGCCTTCGAAACCGATCTTGTATTTATATTCCACCACCAGATTGAGGAAGCGGCCGAGCTGGTCGAGTTCACGCGACAGATCGGTGTTGAGCAAAGTCTCGTAACCTTCGCGGCCACCCCACAGAACATAATTCGCGCCGCCGAGCTTCTTGGTGGCATCCATGCAGGTCTTCACCGTGGCGGCGGAGAATGCAAAGACATCGGGGTCCGGATTGGTTGCCGCACCGGACATGAAACGGCGGTTGGAGAAGAGGTTCGCCGTGCCCCACAGCAGCTTCACGCCGGTGTCGGCCTGCTTTTTGGCAAAATAATCAACGATCTCGTTGAGGTTCTTCGTATTCTCGGCGAAGTTTTTGCCTTCCGGGCGCACATCCGCGTCATGGAAGCAATAAAACGGCGAACCGAGCAGCGAGAAGAATTCGAAGGCGACATCGGCCTTCAGCTTCGCCGCCTGCATCGTATCTTCGAACCACGGACGCAGGAAGGTCTGACCACCAAAGGGATCACCGCCCGGCCAGGTGAAGGTGTGCCAATAGGCGACCGCAAAACGCAGGTGATCTTCCATGCGCTTGCCGGCGACGATTTCATCCGGGTTGTAATGGCGGAAGGCCAGCGGATTGGTGCTGTCGGGACCTTCATATTTGATCTTGGCGATATCGCCGAAGAAGCCGGTGGTCATGGTGATCCTCCTCTTTGGGTGGGTTTGGGTGGTGTAAAAAATTCGGGGTTGGAGCGGGCTGCTTACCCCCCTCTGTCAACACATCAATGCGAAAGCGTCCTTATCGCCGGATAAAGCGCGTGATACCGCCGGTAAGCCTCCTCATAGGCACCGGCCAGCGCCGCCACCGGTTCGATCGTCCGCGCCGTCTCCGGCTGCGCGCACACCGCCACCGGATCGGCCCCGGTCGCCGCAATCAGGCCAAGACGCGCCGCACCGAAAGCCGCGCCGAAGTCGCCTTCGGCCGGAATATCCACGGGCACGCCGAGCGAGGTGGCGATGGAGGCCAGCCAATAGGCCGAGCGCGAACCGCCGCCGATGGCGGTGACGCGGGAAATCGAGGTGCCGGCCGATTTCAGCGCTTCGAGATTATCCCGGATCGCAAAAGCCACGCCTTCCAGCACCGCCTGGGTCAGCGCCTTGCGGTCGCTTTCATGTGAAAGGCCGATGAAGGAGCCGCGAATGGCGGCGTCATTGTGCGGCGTGCGCTCGCCGGAGAGATAGGGCGCGAAAGTGACGCCGCTCGGTGCAAGCAGCGTCTCGCCCAGCTCACCGGCCAGCGCGGCGGCGGACTGGCCGGTGAGGCGCGAATACCAGTTCAGCGCATCGGTGGCGGAAAGAATGACGCCCATCTGGTGCCAGATGTTCGGCAGCGCGTGGCAGAAGGCATGCACGGCGCTTTCCGGCTTCGGCAGATAGGAGGCATTGGCGGCGAAGAGAACGCCGGAGGTGCCGAGCGACACGAAGGCATGGCCTTCCTTCACCGTGCCCATGCCGCAGGCTGACGCCGCATTGTCACCGGCGCCGCCAGCAACGACAGTGCGGCCGGAAATGCCCCATTCGGAGGCCAGTTCGGCGCGCAGAACGCCCGCCTCATCCGTGCCTTCCACCAGTGACGGCATGTGCTTCTCATCAAGCCCGGTAGCGGCAAGCAATTCGGAGGACCATTTGCGCGCACCGGTATCGAGCCATGAGGTGCCGGCGGAATCCGACATTTCCGAGATATAGTCGCCGGTCAGCCACAGCCGCAGATAATCCTTCGGCAGCAATACCTTGGCCACTTTTGCGAAGATTTCGGGTTCGTTCTTCGCCACCCAGGCAAGTTTCGGCGCGGTAAAACCGGGGAAAACGATATTGCCGGTGATCTTGCGGAAGCGCGGATCGGCGTCCAGCGCGGCCGCCTCGGCATAAGAGCGCGTGTCGTTCCACAGGATGCAGGGGCGCAGCACCTTGCCGGCCGCATCGATCAGCGTCGCGCCATGCATCTGGCCGGAAAGGCCGATGCCCCTGACGGCGGCAAGCTCCTTCGGAAACGTCTGCTTCAGGCCGGCAACGGCGGTTTTCGTCGCGGCAATCCAGTCCGCCGGATCCTGCTCGGACCAGCCGTGATGCGGGCGCGAAACCTCCAGCGAGCCATTGGCCGAACCGATGATTTTCTGATCGCCGTCCATCAGCAGGGCTTTGACGCCGGATGTGCCAAGATCGAGACCGAGATACATGTATTTCTCCATTCCGGCGCTCCATGCGCCACTTTCAGCGTTTTTGAAAAGTCACCGCATTTCCGGACGGAAAACCGGCGGCGACTTTTCCTGGAAATGCCTTCGTCAGGGCAGATTGTCCCTGAGGAATATGTCGATACGGATACGCTCCTGCGCGGCGATGACGGGCTGGCCGTCGGCGCGCGCCTTCAACACGCGGATGGCGCTGCGTACCTCGTGACCGGCATCCTGGTTGAGCACGGCGTCCAGCACGCCTTCGCGTAGCGCATTGGCGGTGTTTTCGGTCAGTTCATGGGCAATGACCGAAAGCTGCCTGTCGCCGCCGGCGGCTCTCAGCGCCCGGATGAGGCCGCGATTGCCGGCGCCGAGGCTGTAGATGCCGGATAGGCCGGCATTGCCAAGCGCTCCGGCAACCAGCGCCTCGACGGTTGCCGGGTCGTCCTTGCCCTCCAGCACCGGCAGCAGCCGCAATTGCGGAAATTCGGCTTCGATGACGGCGCGAAACCCTTCCAGACGCTCGCGATGGTCGCGCACCAGCATGGAACCGGCGACGACCGCGATATCGCCGCCATGGCCGGAAAGGAAACGTCCGATAAGGCTCGCCGCCGTGCGCCCGGCCGCCACGTTGTCCACGCCGGCATAGTGGTCGCGGCGCGAGCCGGAAAGATCCGACACCAGCGTCACCGTGGCGATGCCGTCTTCCGCCAGCCGGTCGGCGGCTTGCGCCACATCTTCCGAATCGGTGGCGACGAAGGCCACGCCCGACGGTTTTTCCCGCCGCGCCACCTCCAGCGCCTCGGTCAGCGCCGTGGCATTGAACGGCGGCACCTCGATGATGCGGATCGCCGTGCGCTCCAGATGGGCGCGGGTCGCGGCGGCACGCACTTCGGCGCGCAGCGTCGCCATGAAGGAATTGTCGTTGCCCGGCAGGATGAAGACCAGCGAATAATTGCGGCCCTTGGCCAGATTGGCGGCGGCGATATCGCGCACATAACCAAGCTCGGCAATGGCCGCCTCCACGCGGGCACGGGTGGCAGCGTGAACGCCCGGACGCATGTTCAGCACCCGGTCTATGGTGGCGAGGCTGACGCCCGCGCGCTCGGCGATATCATGGACTGTCGGTTTCATGGCGCCTCCCCGCCTTTTGCATATCCAGCTTTGCGGCTGAGGTAAACTGAAAAATGATGTACGTACCTCATATTTAATTTCTGGACGCGGAGATGCCGGTTGATTTTCTCCGTCCGGAAAGAATTCTGGTGTCCCTACACACTCGGCGTCATCCTCGGGCTTGACCCGAGGAACCATGGCAGCGTCTGGAGATGGATCCTCGGGTCGAGCCCGAGGATGACGCCGAATACGTGGTGAGCGAAGGCCTTCGCCATGCCCGGCCAAAAAAAGGGGGCCGTCATTTTCGACGGCCCCAGCGCTGCGGTGGATGGGAGGGGATTCTTGTCAGTGCGCCGCGTCCGGCGGCGGCGCCGCCTTGGGTTTCTGGATCAGCACGGTCATGAAGATCAGGCTGGAGAACAAAATCGTCAGCGCGAAGAACACATCGGCGAAGGCCAATATCCAAGCCTGCTGCGAGACCATGCCGACCAGTTTCTTGACCGCGACGGATGCGCCGTCCAGACCGTAGGAATCGTAGTTCGCGCCGACGCTGTTCAGCCATTCCAGCGCCTGCGGGTTGGAATAGCTGATATGTTCGGCGAGCCGCACGTAATGGTCGTCCGTGCGCTGCGACAGCATGGTGTTGATGATGGCGAGGCCAACCGCGCCGCCGAGGTTGCGGGTAAGGTTGAACAGGCCGGACGCATTGCGGATACGGGCCGGCGGCAGGGTACCGAGCGCGATGTTGTTGATCGGCACCATGCACATCATCAGGCCGAAACCGCGCAGAATCTGCGGGATCAGCAGCTCGTAGAAATCCCAGTCGGTGGTCACATGCGTCATGATCCAGGTGCCGCAGCCGAAGCTGATGAAGCCGATGGCCATCATCGCCCGCGGATCGAGCCTGGTGGAGACCTTGCCGGCGATCGGCGCGGTGAAGAACATGGCAAGACCGGAGACGAACATGGTCTCGCCGATCATCAGCGCATCGTAACCGCGCACCCTTCCGAGATAGAGCGGATAGAGATAGGTCAGCCCGTAAAGCCCGATGCCCATGACGAAGGAGAACAGCGAGCCGATGGAAAAGTTGCGGTCCGCGAAGGCGCGGATATCGACCACCGGGAATTCGACCTTGAAGGCGCGCCAGAAGAACACGACAGCACCAATGACCATGGCCACGGAGCCAAGCACGATATGCTCGTCGTTGAACCAGTCCTTGTTGTTGCCCTCTTCCAACACATATTCCAGCGAGCCGAGGAAGACGGCCATGGAGAGCAGACCCCACCAGTCGAACTTCTTCCACAGCGAGTGCTCCGGCTTGTCGAAATCGATCAGGCTCCAGGTCAGGATCGTGACGATGATGCCGGGAATGATGTTGACGAGGAACAGCCAGTGCCAGGAAAAGGCATTGGAGAGATAACCGCCGACCGTCGGGCCGATGGTGGGCGCAAGCGTTGCGACGAGACCGATGATCGGCGAGACGACGGAGCGCTTCGACGGTGGGAAAATGGTGAAGGCGGCCGCAAAGACGGAGGGAATCATGCCGCCGCCGATAAAGCCCTGGATCGCGCGGTAGACGATCATCTGGTCGATATTGGTGGCGGTGGCGCAGAGCGCGCTCGAAATCGTGAAACCGGCAGCGCAGGTGGCGAACAGCACCCGCGTGGACAGGATGCGCGCCAGCGTGCCCGACAGCGGGATCATGATCACTTCGGCGATCAGATAGGAGGTCTGCACCCAGGCGATCTCGTCCGAGCCGGCGCCGAGGCCGGCCTGGATTTCCGCCAGCGAGGCGGAGACGATCTGAATATCGAGAATGGACATGAACATGCCGAAGACCATCGCGAAAAACGCGATGAGCCTGCGCCTGTCCATCGGGGGATCGGCGGGGATGGACGCCCCGCCCGTACCGACAACCGTAGCCGCCATGATCTTGCCCTCAACGAAGCCTTATTTGGCCTGCGGGTTAGCTTGCGCCGTTTTGGTGGTTTCCGGCGCCGTGCGGGTATCGACATCGACAACGACGCTGAGGCCCGCGCGCAGATTGTGCTTTTCAAGGTCTTCCCTGGAGAAGACGATACGCACCGGCACACGCTGGATGACCTTGGTGAAGTTGCCCGTGGCGTTTTCCGGCGGCAGCATGGAGAAGACCGAACCCGAACCGGGCGAGATCGACTGCACCGTGCCTTCGATCGTCGCATCGTCAAAGGCGTCGACATGCACGCGCACCTTCGAGCCGGGCACGACGCGGGCAAGCTGCGTTTCCTTGAAATTGGCGTCGATATAAAGCTCGTTCATCGGCACCAGCGACGCCAGCCGCTTGCCGACGGACACCAGATCGCCGTTCTGCACCGCCAGATTGCCGATGACGCCGTCATAAGGCGCCTTCAGAACCGTGAAGGACAGGTCGCGGGCGGCCTTGTCGCGCGACAGCTGCAGCGAGCGGATGGTGCTTTCGGCTTCCTCGCGCTGGGCGCGCAGGAGCTCGACATTGGCCTTGGCCGAGGTGATGGCGGCATCGCCGGCCACGGCATTGGCCTTGGCCTGGTCGAGCGCCACCTGGGCACTGTCGGAGGCGGCGACCGTGCCGACATCCTTGGCCTGCAGCTCGCTGGCGCGCTTCTGGGTGATTTCAGCGCCGCGAAGGGCCGCATCCAGCGAACCCTTCTGGGCGACGGCCTGCTCCAGCGACGCCTCGCCGCCGACGATCTGCGCGTCGATGCGCTTCAGCGACAGTTCCTCGGTGCGGATCTGCGCCTCGGCCTGTTCAAGCGCGATGCGGTAATCGCCGTCATCCAGCGTCACCAGCGGGTCGCCCGCCTTGACTTCCTGGTTCTCGACCACATTGACCTTGGCAACGTAACCGGACACCTTCGGCGCGATGACGGCGATATCGCCTTCTATATAGGCATCGTCCGTCGAGACCATGAAGCGGCCGTCGATCCACCAGTTGTAGCCATACCAGCCGGCACCGGCCAGAAGCGCGACGGCGATGACCGGCAGAAGCGGCGAGCGCTTCTTCTGCTTCGGTGCGGCAGTCGTCTGGGGCTGTTGCGGCGGAGCCTCTGCCGGCTTTGCGGGAGAGGTCTCGGCCTTGGCGGAAACATCCGCCTCTTCCGCATCGTTGACGGCGCGAACCGCGCTATTCTTCTGGGCCGACATGAGAGTGTACCGTGATAGATTGAAGAAAGTTTTTCGAACTGAACCGTTCGGTTCGATTGACATAATCTCTTTCCTGACACATATCAAGTGTTATCGAACCGATTGGTTCGACGTTCAGTCAATTTTTTTAACGCCATTGCGGTGCGAGGAGGCGGTAACGATGGCAGGGGAAGACATGGATATCGAAACGGACACGGAAACGGGTTGTCCGGGAAATCCCGCCGGGCGTTTTGCAGCCGGCGAGGACCCGGCAAAACGCGGGCAGATTCTGGCCGGCGCCTGGCGTGTGTTCAAGCGCAAGGGCTTCGATGCCGCCAGCATGAACGACATCACCCGTGAAGCGGGCGTTTCCAAGGGCACGATCTATGTCTATTTCTCCAACAAGGAGGACCTGTTCGCCGCCCTCGTCGACAATCACCGGCAGGAATTCGCCACGTCCATGCGCAACATCCTGGCCGGCACCGAGGAGGTACGCGAGGGTCTGAAACAATTCGGCAAGGCTTTCGCCAACAAGATGATCTGCTCCGAGATGATCCCGGCCATGCGCTCGGTGATCGGCGTCATCGACCGCATGCCGAAACTGGCGCAGCGTTTTTTCATTGCCGCGCCCAACAATGTGCGCACCGTGCTGCAGGATTTCATCGAACACCACGTGGCGCTCGGCCACCTGAAGGTCGATGACGTGGAACTGGCCGCCCGGCAATATATCGAGCTTTCCACCGGCACATTTTTCAAGCTCAGGCTGTTCGGCGAGATCGAAGGCCCGGTTCCCGAAGAGGAGCTGGACCGGGTGATCGCGAGCGCCATCAAGGTCTTCATGGCCGCCTACGGAACCGACAGGGCCTGAGATCATTCAGCAACGGCGTCGACGCCGATACGCGGCCCGCGCGAAATTTCGATGAAATCTTGCGTGGCGGAGCCTCCGTCTCCTTGTTTCTCGCGTATTGCGTTATAAATTCCACCCGCCGAATGTGTCGGCTGGCCTGTTGCTGAAAGGAAATTCCCCCTGATGGAGTCCGTTCTCCCGCTTCTGTCTGATCCCGCCGCCTGGGTGGCGCTCGTCACGCTGGTGGTCATGGAGGTCGTGCTCGGCATCGACAACCTGATCTTCATCTCGATCCTGACCAACAAGCTGCCGCCGGAACAGCGGGAAAAAGCCCGCAAGATCGGCATCGGCCTGGCGCTCGTCATGCGCCTCGGCCTGCTCGGCACCGTCGCCTGGATCGTGCAGCTCACCACGCCGGTCTTCGAAGTCTTCGGTCACGCCTTCTCCTGGAAGGACATGATCCTGATCGCCGGCGGTCTCTTCCTGATGTGGAAGGCCACCAAGGAAATCCACCACAATGTCGACCCCGAAGACCACAAGGAAGACATGGTGGGCGGCCCGGCGGCAATGAGCTTCAGCGCCGCCATCGGCCAGATCCTGCTGCTCGACCTCGTCTTTTCGGTGGACAGCATCATCACCGCCGTCGGCATGACGCCGCATCTGCCGATCATGATCGTCGCCGTCGTCGTTGCCGTCGCCGTGATGCTGCTCGCCGCAACGCCGCTCGCCAACTTCATCGAGCGCAACCCGACCATCGTCATGCTGGCGCTCGCCTTCCTGATGATGATCGGCACGACGCTGATCGCCGAAGGCATGGGCTTCCACGTTCCAAAGGGCTACGTCTATGCCGCCATGGCGTTTTCGGCGCTGGTGGAGCTGCTCAACATGCTGGCCCGTAATGCGCGACGCCGCAAGAAGGCGGAGGCCGCCGGCGATACGCACTAACGGCATCTCGCCACCGTCATTCCGGCCTTGAGCCGGAATCCAGCCAGCCCAAGTATTTGGGCTGAAAGGACTCCTGTCGCCGCGCAGACGCGCGTCGGCTGGATGCCGGATCAAGTCCGGCATGACGGAAATAAATTGATTTCTTGCAAAAATCATGAGCGTTTCTCATGCGCCAAGGTTACGTTTATATTCTTGCATCCAAAAGAAACGGTACGCTCTATACTGGCGTAACAAGCGACCTTTCTCACCGTTTATATGAATATCAGAACAACCTGACGCCCGGATTCACAACCCGTTATGGCGTTAAGACGCTTGTGTGGTTTGAAACATACGATCTCGTCACGGACGCAATTGCGAGAGAAAAGACGATAAAAAACTGGCCGCGGGCATGGAAGATAAAGTTGATTGAAGATCTCAATCCAGCCTGGGACGACATTGCCCATTTTCTTCTCTGACAACGCCTCCGCTCCGTCATGCCGGACCTGATCCGACATCCAGCCAGCCCAAGTCCTTGGGCTGAAAAAACTCTTCTCGCCGCGTGAGGCCGCGTCGGCTGGATGCCTGCTCACGGCCGGTATGACGAAGAGATAGGAATGACATCTCCAACCCGGAACCGCTTCACCCCGGCTAGCGTTCTTCGATATCCGCATCGATAGAGTCATTCCCGCCGTCTCTCCTTTGAAAGCACAAGCCAGCATGACGACAGACCAGATCCTCGCCTTCACCGTCATTGCCGGCATGATGGTGGCGTTCATCTGGGACAGGTTCCGTTATGACGTGGTTGCCTGCAGCGCCCTGCTGGTGGCGGTGGTGCTCGGCGTCGTGCCCTTCGACAAGGCTTTTTCGGGGTTTTCGGACGATATCGTCATCATCGTCGGCAGTGCGCTGGTCGTCAGTTCGGCGGTGGCGCGTTCCGGCATCGTCGACATGACCATCAAGCGATATTTCCCCGAAATGCATTCCAAGGGCCTGCAGCTCGCCTTCCTGATGATCGTCGTCGCCGTCATGTCCGCCTTCATCAAGAATATCGGCGCGCTTGCCATCATGATGCCCGTCGCCTTCCAGTTCGCGCGCAAATCCGGCAGCCCGGTCTCCTATTATCTGATGCCCATGGCCTTTGCCGCGCTCCTGGGCGGGTTGATGACGCAGATCGGCACCTCGCCCAACATCGTCGTTTCAAGGCTGCGCGAGGACATGACGGGGCAAAGCTTTTCGATGTTCGATTTTACCCCGGTCGGCGCCGGCCTCACCGTCATCGGCATCATCTTCCTGACCTTCGGTTACCGGCTGCTGCCGGTGCGCAACCGTGAAAAGGCCTCGGTCGAGGACATTCTCGACCAGGCGGCCTATACGGCGGAGGCGACGCTGCCCGCCGACAGCACCTTTGCAGACCGGCCATTGCGCTACCTGCTGAAACAGGCCGACGGCGACGTGATCGCCAGCACCATCCTGCGCGGGCCGCGGCGCATTTCCCCCTTCCCCGATGTGACGCTGAAAGCGGGCGACACCGTTCTGCTGGAAGGCAGCCCGGAGGGGCTGGACCGCATCGTCTCGCAGGCGAAGCTGCTGCTTTCCGGCAAGCCGCTGATGGAGAACGGCCAGAAAACCGCCGATCTCATCTCCATGGAAGCAGTGATCAGCAATGAATCGGTGCTATCAGGCATTTCCGCGCGTGAGCTTTCCCTGTCCTATACGCGTGGCGTCAATCTGATCGCCGTCAGCCGCCGCGGCCAGCGTGTCAGCCAGCGGCTCTCCGACCTCACCTTGCAGGCGGGCGATGTCATCCTGTTGCAGGGAAGCCGCAAGAACCTGCCGCAGGTGCTGCACGAATTTTCCCTGCTGCCGCTGGCGCAGCGCGAAATCCTGCTGGGCGTCCAGCGCCGCGCGCTTCTGCCGGTCATCGTGCTTGCCGCCGCCATGATTGCCGCCGGTAGCGGGCTGGCGCCGGTCTCCGTCGCCTTTTTCGCCGCCGCCTTCCTGATGATCGTTGTCGGCGCCATTCCGCTCAGCGAAGTCTATAAATCGATCGACGGGCCGATCCTCGTCATGCTCGCCGCCCTCATTCCCGTCAGTGACAGCCTGCGCACCAGCGGCGCGAGCGAGTTGATCGCCGCCTGGCTCGGCCACGCCGCGCAGGGGCTGCCGCCTTTCGCGGCGCTCGGCATGATCCTGCTCACCGCCATGGCGGTGACGCCCTTCCTCAACAATGCCGCCACGGTGCTGGTCATGGCCCCCATCGCCGCCGGTTTCGCCACCACGCTCGGCTTCCGGCCCGAGGCCTTCCTGATGGCGGTGGCGATCGGCGCCGGCTGCGATTTCCTCACCCCCATCGGCCACCAGTGCAATACGCTGGTGATGGGACCGGGCGGTTATCGTTTCAGCGACTATCCGCGTCTTGGCCTGCCGCTGTCGATCATGATCGTCATCGCCAGCATTCCGATGCTGCTTTACGTCTGGCCGGTGAATTAGGGCGGCTCACCGGCCCGCCAAGACAAGGCGTACTCCATATTTCCTTGACGCCTGCGGTAGAATATGGCCTAAGCCGATGCCGAACGGGAATGTGCAAAAGGCGCTTTCATTGTGCCTTTGGACATGGTTTCCTGCCGCATCCAAACGAAAACTTCGTGACAGACGGGTGAAGCCACCCATGTCACAGCCACGTCCACGACGAGTGAATTTCATGACCACTTCCGGCGTCCGCGTCCGCATTGCACCTTCCCCCACCGGCGAGCCGCATGTCGGCACGGCCTATATCGCGCTGTTCAACTATCTCTTCGCCAAGAAACACGGCGGCGAGTTCATCCTGCGCATCGAGGATACCGACGCCACCCGCTCGACGCTCGAATATGAGCAGAAGGTGCTGGAAGCCCTGCGCTGGACCGGCCTCGCCTGGTCGGAAGGCCCCGATGTCGGCGGTCCCTACGGCCCCTATCGCCAGTCCGAGCGCAAGGCCATGTATTGGCCCTATGCCGAAGAGCTTCTCGAAAAAGGCCATGCCTTCCGCTGTTTCTGCACGCCCGAGCGGCTGGAACAGATGCGTGAAGCCCAGCGCGCCGCCGGCAAGCCGCCGAAATATGACGGCCATTGCCTCAACCTGAAGGCCGAGGAAGTCACCGCCCGCGTCGCTAGCGGCGAGGCCAATGTCGTGCGCATGAAAATCCCGACCGAAGGCTCGTGCGATTTCCATGACGGCGTTTATGGCGATGTCTCGATCCCGTGGGATTCGGTCGACATGCAGGTGCTGATCAAGGCCGACGGCATGCCGACCTATCACATGGCCAACGTCATAGACGACCATCTGATGAAGATCAGCCATGTGGCGCGCGGCGAAGAGTGGCTGGCCTCCGTACCGAAGCACATCCTGCTTTACCGTTATTTCGGCTGGCAGGAGCCGGTGTTCATGCATCTCTCGCTGATGCGCAACGCCGACAAGTCCAAGCTTTCCAAGCGCAAGAACCCGACCTCGATCTCCTATTATTCCGCGCTCGGTTACCTGCCGGAAGCGCTGATGAACTTCCTCGGCCTGTTTTTCATCCAGATCGCCGAGGGCGAAGAGCTTCTGACCATGGACGAGCTGGCGGCTAAGTTCGATCCGGAAGCGCTGTCCAAGGCCGGCGCGATCTTCGACATCCAGAAGCTGGACTGGCTGAACGGCCGCTGGCTGCGCGAGAAGCTTTCCCCGGAAGACTTCATTGCCCGCACGCTGGAATGGGCGATGGAAAATGCCCGCCTGACCGAAGGGCTGAAGCTTGCCCAGAGCCGCATTTCGAGACTCGGCGAATTGCCGAACCTTGCCGGCTTCCTGCTGGCAAGCGATGTCGGCCTGACGCCGGCTTCCTTTGCCGGGCTGAAGAGCAAGCCGGAGGAAATCCACGAAATCCTCACCACGGTTGCCGCCGATCTGGAGAAGATGCCGGACTGGAACGTGGAAGCGATTGAGGCCGAGCTGCGCGATGTGGCCGAACGCACCGGCAAGAAGCTGCGCGTCGTGACGCCGCCGCTTTTCGTCGCCGTCTCGGGTTCCTCACGCTCGCTGCCGCTGTTTGACTCGATGGCGCTGCTCGGCCGTTCCGTGGTGCGCCAGCGGTTGAAGATCGCGATTGCCGTTGTGGCCACGATAGTTGGCAGCGGAAGCTGATAGTTATGTGCTGGCGGTGACGGCAGCATTTTAGAATACGCCTTCTGCCTGGGGCTTACCCCCCTCTGCCCTGCCGGGCATCTCCCCCTCAAGGGGGGAGATCGACAAGCAGCGCACACCTTGCCCATGGAACGGGTGGGCGCAGCATCTGATCTCCCCCCTTGAGGGGGAGATGCCCGGCAGGGCAGAGGGGGGTAAGCCCAACGCACAAAGGCCACCCGCAACGAACAAGCCCTCTGAAGGCCAACACAATGAACGACAAGACGACCGAAACCACCGCCCTCTCCTCCGACGCCACCGAAGTGCGCCGCCAGAAACTTGCACTGCTGCGCGAGCAGATCGGCGACGTCTATCCGGCGCATTTCCACCGCACGCTGACCAATGCCGAGCTTGCGGAAAAATACGCCGATATCGAAGCCGACGTCGAAACCGGCGATACGGTGACGGTGGCGGGCCGCGTTTATTCCTCGCGCAATTCCGGCATGTTCATGGACATCCATGACGCATCCGGCAAGGTGCAGATCTTCTCCCACAAGGATACGACGCCGGAAGCGGCGCGCAACCTGTTGCCGATGATCGATATCGGCGACATCATCGGCGTCACCGGCAAGGTGCGCCGCACCAAGCGCGGCGAACTGACGATCAATGCCGAAGAGATCACCATGCTGACGAAGTCGCTGCTGCCGATGCCGGAGAAGTGGCACGGCGTCTCCGATATCGAGCTGCGGTATCGCAAGCGCCATCTCGACATTCTTTCCAACGAGGAATCCAAGCTGCGCTTCCTGCAGCGCTCAAAGATCCTTTCCGGCATCCGCCGCTTCATGGAGGCCGAAGGCTTCCTCGAAGTGGAAACGCCGATGCTGCAGACCATCTATGGCGGCGCCACGGCCGATCCGTTCAAGACCTTCCACAACACGCTGAAGATGGACATGTATCTGCGCATCGCGCCGGAACTGTACCTGAAGCGCACGCTGGTTTCGGGCCTGACCGACAAGGTCTTCGAAATCAACCGCAACTTCCGCAACGAAGGCGTCTCCACAAGGCACAATCCCGAATTCACCATGATGGAGTGCTACTGGGCCTATGCCGACTACGAGGACATCATGGGTCTCGTGGAGCGGCTGTTCGAGACGCTGGCGATCGCCCTGCACGGCACGACCGAGGTGGAATTCCAGGGCCAGACGATCTCCTTCAAGGGTCCGTTCAAGCGCGTGCCGATGCCGGATGCGGTGAAGGAAGCGACCGGTATCGATTTCCTTGGCCTCAAGACCGACGAAGAAGCCCGCGCTGCCGCCAAGGCCGCCGGTTTTGCCGTCGAGAAGGACTGGACCTGGGGCGAATGCCTTGCCTTCATCTTTGAAGAAAAGGTGGAAGCCACGCTGATCCAGCCGAGCCATGTGACGCATTTCCCCAAGGACATCTCGCCCTTTGCCAAGGAAGTGCCGGGCGAACCGCGCCTCGTCGAGCGTTTCGAAAGCTATTGCAACGCCTGGGAAGTGGGCAACGCCTTCTCCGAACTCAACGATCCGGAAGAACAGCGCCGCCGCATGGTGGAACAGCTGGAACAGGCGCACGCCCGCGGCGAAAAGGACAAGCAGCTGGACGACGAATTCCTCGACGCCATCGACCAGGGCATGCCGCCCGCCGGCGGCCTCGGCATCGGCGTCGACCGCTTGATCATGCTGCTCACCAACGCCCCGTCGATCCGCGACGTCATCCTCTTCCCCGCCCGCCGCAACAAGGCGGATTAAGAAGAGACGAAGAGAGGGAGCTTCGCGCGACGAGGCTCCCGATGCTTTTTTCACCAAGCCCGCGCCGAAGTCGGCGGACCTTCAATGCTCCGCCTTGGCCGTGTCGCCATCCGGCTCACCTGCCTGCGCCTTCTCTTCCGCCGCCTGCGCGGTCGTCGAGCCCTTGCCGAAGATCAGCGATTTCAAATAGGTCAGGCTGAAGATGCTGCCGCCGTCGGCTTCCGGCGTCGAGGTCAGAAGTTCGTCGGCGCCGGGTTCGCCATGGGCATCGGGAGATGCGGTTTCGCCATGCGCTTCCGCGCCGGTCCCGCCATCGTCGGTTTCCGCCGGCGCCGCGCCGTGGCCGCCGGCGCCATCGTCCTTGCTTTCGCCATGTCCGGCCGCCCCCTTCGCAGCCTTGCCACCATGGCCTTCGGGGCCGGCATCCGAAGCCGGCGTCGCACAATCGGCCGAATCGCTGAGACTTGCCGCCATGGCTTCGGCATCTTCCAGCGGCAAATCGATGCGCAGACCGTAAAACTGGCCGCTGCCATTGGCCGCGCCGTCATAATAATAGGCGGAATAACGCCGGACGTCGGCGCCCTCGGGAATTTTGGCCGGATCGGGAATGAACACCACCTGCGC
This sequence comes from Agrobacterium sp. NPDC089420, assembly GCF_044900305.1. Lineage (NCBI taxonomy): Bacteria > Pseudomonadati > Pseudomonadota > Alphaproteobacteria > Hyphomicrobiales > Rhizobiaceae > Agrobacterium > Agrobacterium sp. NPDC089420. Next base: position 128,319 of record NZ_JBJDMY010000016.1, read on the forward strand.
CGCAATTGCCCGGCCGCGCATTTCCGAGCGCAATTGCGGGCCGTTTTTATCGAGCACCGAAACCTGAACCAGATCGGGCTTCTGCTTGTCGTAGACAGCCCTGGCGACACGCAGCGCGGTCTTCAAGCGCTCCGTGCCATCGCCGCCATCGGTGCGGATGAACTTGCGCACCCAGAGCGAGCCGTTCTTGCGGATATTGACCGTCTGGACTGCGTCGCAGGAAAGCCCGTTGGCGGCGGCATAGGACGGCCCGAGCAGCCGCTCGCTGCCGATGAACACGGCAGCAGAACCGGTCGCACCCGCAAGAAGCAGGATCCCGCCTACGATCATACCGAGCTTGCGCGAAAACCGCATTCGTCCGAATACAGCTTTCACCCGCAACATCCTGACATTCAGTACCCCGCCTATCGCCCTCACCCCAAAACGTGGCTCGAAGGATGAGGAACACACGCGGGATAAAGCTCGCAACCTCGCTGTCCGAGCCTTGCGATAGTGCCGCTTTCTCATTGAAAAAAGTTTAATCCCGCCGGCGCGGCGCGGGTAAAACCGCACCATTTTCGGACATTTGTGAAATCCGTGAAATTGCGAATGATTTGCAATAGCGTTGACAAGCGTGATTTTATAACAGATGGTATTGCGACTTAATCGCAACAAACATTTGGTGACAGACGTGAACTTCCAAAAAATCCGGCATGCCGTTTTTGCTTTCTCGCTTTTCCTGCCCGCCGCCGCCGCCGCACAGGAAAAACCGACGGTGGTGACCACCTTCACCATCATTGCCGACATGGCGCGCAACGTGGCGGGAGACGCCGCCGAGGTGGAAAGCATCACCAAGCCGGGTGCTGAAATTCACAATTACCAGCCGACCCCGCGCGACATTCTCAAAGCCCGCAAGGCCGATCTGGTGCTGCGCAACGGTCTCAATCTGGAATTGTGGTTCGAGAAGTTCCTTGCCAATCTCTCCGGCGTGCCGAGCGTGACGGTGAGCGAGGGCGTGGAGCCGATGGCGATCAGCGGCGGCGCCTATCAGGGAAAGCCCAACCCGCACGCCTGGATGTCACCCGATAACGCCTTGATCTATGTGGAAAATATCCGCAAGGGCCTGACCGAGATCGACCCCGCCCATGCCGAGGTCTATGCCGCCAATGCCAAGGCCTATTCGGACAAGATCAAGGCCACCGTGCAGCCGATCCGCGATACGCTTTCGGTTCTGCCTGAAAACAAGCGCTGGTTGGTAACCAGCGAAGGCGCCTTCTCCTATCTCGCCCGCGATTTCGGGCTGAAGGAACTGTTCCTCTGGCCGGTCAATGCCGACAGCCAGGGCACACCGCAGCAGGTGCGCGGTGTGATCGATGCCATGCGCGAGCATAATATCAACGTCATCTTCAGCGAAAGCACGGTTTCCGCCGATCCGGCCGAGCAGGTGGCCAAGGAAACCGGCGCGGCCTATGGCGGCATCCTCTATGTGGATTCGCTGAGCGAGGCGGACGGCCCGGTCCCGACCTATCTCGACCTGCTGCGGGTGACGAGCGAGACAATCGCAAAAGGCCTGTCTTCATGAGAATGGGCAGTAAAAAAACAGCCGGCGGCCTTACGGTTCAAAATGCGACAGTGACCTATCGGAATGGCCACACCGCATTAAGACATGCCAGCTTTTCCATTCCCCGCGGAACGATCACTGCACTTGTCGGCGTCAATGGCGCCGGCAAGTCCACGATTTTCAAGGCGATCATGGGTTTCGTGCCGCTGGCCGCCGGTTCCGTCTCGATCTTCGACCTGCCGGTGAAGGAAGCGCTCAGGAAAAACCTCGTCGCTTATGTGCCGCAGGCCGAGGAGGTGGACTGGAGCTTTCCGGTGCTGGTGGAGGATGTGGTGATGATGGGCCGCTACGGCCACATGAACTTCCTGCGCATCCCCTCGAAGCGCGATCACCAGATGGTGGAAGAGGCGCTGAAACGCGTCAACATGCTCGATTATCGCAAGAGGCAGATCGGCGAGCTTTCCGGCGGGCAGAAGAAGCGGGTGTTTCTCGCCCGGGCGCTGGCGCAGGAAGGCCAGGTGATCCTGCTGGACGAACCCTTCACCGGCGTCGACGTGACGACGGAAGAGCAGATCGTCGCGCTTTTGAAGGCCTTGCGGGACGAAGGCCGGGTCATGCTGGTTTCCACCCATAATCTCGGCAGCGTGCCGGAATTCTGTGACCGCGCCGTCTTCGTCAAGGGCACCGTGCTGGCATCCGGCAAGACCGAGGATACCTTCACCGAAGAGAACCTGCAGAAAGCCTTCGGCGGCAGCCTGCGCCACTTCATCCTCGGTGGCACAGACCTGCATGACGACGCCGATCCGCGCCGGCTGAAAGTCATCACCGATGACGAGCGGCCCTTCGTGATCTATGGCAAGAATGGCCAGAACGGGCATGCCGCGCCGCAGGCTCCGAAAGAAAAAGCCGATGATAAACAGCCTTCTTGAGCCCTTCACCTATGGTTACATGCTCAACGCCATCTGGGTCAGCGCGCTGGTCGGCGGCGTCTGCGGTTTTCTGTCGGCCTATCTGATGCTGAAGGGCTGGTCGCTGATCGGCGATGCGCTTTCCCATGCCATCGTTCCCGGCGTGGCCGGAGCCTATATGCTCGGCCTGCCCTTTTCCCTCGGGGCCTTTCTCTCCGGCGGGCTTGCCGCCGGCTCCATGCTGTTCCTGAACCAGAAGACACGGCTGAAGGAAGACGCGATCATCGGTCTAATCTTCACCTCGTTTTTCGGGCTTGGCCTGTTCATGGTGTCGCTCTCGCCCACCTCGGTGAATATCCAGACCATCGTGCTCGGCAATATTCTCGCGATCACCGCCGAAGATACCATCCAGCTGGCGCTGATCGGCGGCATCAGCCTGCTGGTGCTGGCGCTGAAATGGCGCGACTTCATGGTGGTGTTCTTCGACGAGAACCATGCCCGCACCGTGGGGCTGAAACCGGAAGTGCTGAAGGTGATCTTCTTTACCCTGCTTGCCGCCTCCACGGTTGCCGCTTTGCAGACGGTCGGCGCCTTTCTTGTCGTCGCCATGGTGGTGACGCCTGGCGCCACCGCCTATCTGCTCACCGACCGCTTCGAGCGGCTGATCCTGATGAGCCTCATCATCGGCGCGGCCACCAGCTTCGTCGGCGCCTATCTCAGCTATTTCCTCGATGGCGCCACCGGCGGCGTCATCGTCGTGCTGCAAACGGCGATCTTCCTTACCGCCTTCGTGTTTGCGCCCAAGCACGGCCTGCTCGCCTCCAGGGCAAAGGCCCGCAAGGCACTGGGGGAAACGCCATGAGCGACTATCTCGAACTTGCCATCCTGCCGTTTCAATTGCCCTTCATGCAATATGCCTTCGTGATCACGCTGATGATCGCGGTGCCGATGGCGATGCTGTCCTGTCTTCTGGTGCTGAAGGGCTGGTCGCTGATGGGGGACGCTGTCTCCCATGCCGTGCTGCCGGGCGTGGTGATCGCCTATATCGTCAACATTCCGCTGTCCATCGGCGCCTTCATCGCCGGCATGATCTGCGCGCTCGGCACCGGTTTCATCAAGGAAAACAGCCGCATCAAGGAAGATACGGTGCTTGGCATCGTCTTCTCCGGCATGTTCGGGCTGGGACTGGTGCTTTACGTGAAGGTGCAGAGCGACATGCATCTGGACCACATCCTCTTCGGCGACATGCTGGGCATTGCGCCGTCAGACATGCTGGAGACCGGCCTGATCGCGCTTTTCGCCACGCTGTTCCTCGGCATCCTGCGCAAGGATCTCCTGGTCAATGCCTTCGATGCGCAGCATGCAAGGGCGATCGGGCTGCCGGTGCGCCTGCTGCATTACGGTCTGTTGATGGTTCTGTCGCTCACCGTGGTCGGGGCGCTCAAGGCGGTGGGCATCATCCTTTCGGTCGCCATGCTGGTGGCGCCGGGCGCCATCGCCTTCCTGCTCACACGGCGTTTTTCCGCCATGCTGCTGGTGGCCGTCGTGGTGGCGGTCACGTCATCGCTGGCCGGCATATGGCTGAGCTTCCTGATCGACAGTGCGCCGGCCCCCACCATCGTGCTGTTCATGAGCCTTGCTTTCATCGCAACCTTCATCCGCACCACCTGGATGGCAAGGCGCATGGATGCCGCACGCGAAAGGCAGGTTTAAACAACGATTTTTGCGGGCGAATGGAACATTTTCCCTTTTTGCGCGTCATTTTCCTGAGTTTGCGGCGAGGCGGCAAACTCCGTTAAATTAAAGCGAAAGGGGAAGCTCCATGCTGAAATGGGCTCTTATTTTCTTTGTTATTTCTTTGATCGCGGGTGTATTCGGCTTTACCGGCATTTCGGCGGCGGCGGCGGGCGTGGCCCGAATTCTGTTCTTCATCGCCGTGGTGATCTTCCTGGTCTTCCTCGTGCTTGCACTGATGGCCGGCAGCGCCGTCGTCTGAATGAAAAAGGGCGACCGGCTTGTGCCGGTCGCCCTTCTTGTCTTCCCCTGAAAAACCTTCAGCCCGTCCAGCCGCCATCGATCACGTGGATCTGGCCGGTGGTGAAACCTGCCTCGTCCGAAGCGAGATAGGTAACGAGGGCTGCGATTTCTTCCGGCGTGGCGATGCGGCCCATCGGCTGGCGGGCAATGAAATCGGCAAGCGCCTGTTCATAATTGCCGGTGGCGCGCAAACGGTCATGCAGGGACGGGCTGTCGACCGTGCCGGGGCAAATGGCGTTGCAGCGAACGCCCCTGGTGACGAAATCGGCGGCAATCGCCTTGGTCAGCCCCACCACGGCGGCCTTGGACGCCGTATAGGCGAAACGGTTCGGCACGCCCTTCACGCTCGATGCGACAGAGGACATGTTGACGATCGCGCCCTTGCCCTTTTCCAGCATGCCGGGCAGGAAGGCGCGGCAGGTGCGATACATGGCCTTGGCATTGAGATCGAAGGAAAAATCCCAGTCCTTCTCTTCGCAATCGAGAATGGTGCCGGCATGGACGAAACCGGCGCAGTTGAACAGCACATCGGCATGGCCGATATCGGCGGCGAAGTCCTTCACCCCTTCCCCATCCAGCACGTTCAGCACCCGGGTTTCCGCACCCTTGAGGGTCGAAAGCGCCTGCTCGTTGATATCGGTGGCGATGACCCGCGCACCGAGCGACACGAAACGTTCCGCCGCCGCGCGGCCGATACCCTGGCCGGCGGCGGTGATCACCACTGTCCGGCCGTTAAAATCCTGCACCATGAATAGCCTCCCGCTCCGGCGCGACTGCCCTTTACGGGTAGGGTCGCTAAATTTCGATGATCTCAAATATGGATCGACAATTCATATGTAAACGCGGTATTCATATGGCGTCAAGCAGACTTGCGCGGATCGGCGGTCTCGGGCAAGCCTATTTTTAAACGCCGCCGCGCGCCGGCGACCATGGCAACCATCATCGAGGCCAGATGACCGACGACGACAGCGAAAGATACCGCGCTCCCGCCCTCGACAAGGGTCTGGACATTCTCGAACTTCTGGCCCGCACCGATGGCGGGCTGACGCAGATCGAGATCGCCAAGGCAGTCGGCAAGAGCCCGAACGAGCTTTACCGCATGCTGGACCGGCTGGTGCGCCGGGGTTATGTGCAGCGGCTGGAGGGCGACCGGTTTTCGCTGACGCTGAAGATGTTCGGGCTGGCGCATTTCCATGCGCCGATCCGCCGGCTCGTTTCTTTTGCCGCTCCCGTCATGCGCGATTTTTCCGCCAGCGCCGAACAGGCCTGCCATCTGGCGGTTTATGACCGCGGCAGCGTCGTCGTCATCGCCCAGCAGGAATCGTCGACCTATTGGGCGATGTCGATGCGGGTGGGCGCGCAGATGAGCCTGTTCCACACCGGCTCCGGCCATGTGCTTCTGGCCTTCCAGACCGATGCGCAGCGCGAGATCATGATCACCGAGCAGGTGCGCGGCAGCGGCGAAACCGTGCCCTCCGACCTTGCCGGGCGGCTGCGGCAGGTGCGCAGCAACGGTTTTGAATCCATGGACAGCCTGCAGACGGCCGGCGTGCGCAACATCTCGGCACCGGTGCTGACACTGGACGGCACGGCGCTTGCCGTCATCACCTGCCCCTATATCACGCCGCTGGGCGGCAAGGCGCCGACAAGCGAGGCCTGCGAAGGGTTGATCCGTGAGGCGGCAAAACGCATTTCCGAGATCGTCACCGGAAGCGTCTGACCACAAAAAAACGCGACCGGCAGGGACCCGATCGCGTTTCAAGTGACTGGAGATTTATGCGAGGTAAACGCGGGGGGAACGTGGATGGTTCCCCCTTTATTTGTCAGGCTGCGGCCAGCGTCAGTTCCTTGCGGACCATTTCGCGCAGCGTCACCAGATCCTTGGCGAAGAGGCGGATACCTTCCGAGAGCTTCTCGGTCGCCATCGCGTCTTCGTTCAGCGCCCAGCGGAATGCCTTTTCGTCAAGCGACTGCAACGGCTCGGCCTTGACATTGTCGGCCGAAAGCTTGCGCTCCAGCTTGCCGGTATCCTTGTCCAGCTCTTCCAGCAGCGCCGGGCTGATCGTCAGGCGGTCGCAACCGGCCAGCGCTTCGATTTCGCCGACATTGCGGAAGGATGCGCCCATGACGACCGTGCTGATGCCGTTGGCCTTGTAATAATTGTAGATGCTGCGCACAGACACGACGCCCGGATCGGTCTCGGCGGTGTAGGTCTCGCCGGTCGACTTCTTGTACCAGTCGAGGATACGGCCGACGAAGGGCGAGATGAGGAAGACCTTGGCTTCGGCGCAGGCAATCGCCTGGGCCTGCGAGAAGAGCAGCGTCAGGTTGCAGTCGATGCCTTCGGACTGCAGCACTTCGGCAGCCTTGATGCCTTCCCAGGTGGAGGCAAGCTTGATGAGGATGCGTTCACGCTCAATGCCGCGCTCCTTGTAGGCGGCAATGATGTGGCGCGCCTTGGTGATGGAGGCTTGCGTATCGAAGGAGAGATCGGCGTCGACTTCGGTCGACACGCGGCCCGGAACGAGGCCGGCAAGCGCCGCACCGACAGAAATGGCCAGACGATCGGCAACGGCGGCAACAACGGCGTCGGACTGGCCGCCCTGCTTCTTGCCCCATGCGACGGCTTCCTTCACCGCATCGGCAAAAGCCGGGGTGCCGAGTGCTTTGAGAACGATGGTGGGATTTGTGGTGCAATCCACCGGCTTCAGGCGCGCAACCGCCTCGATATCGCCGGTATCGGCAACAACCGTGGTGATGGCGCGAAGTTGTTCGAGTTTGGACGTCATATCGAATGATCCTTCATGATCTCTTGAAAACTTGCTCAGCCGTCATTTCGTTCCCGCACCATGGGTGCGCCCAAGGCCGAAATCGCGGTTTGTCCGGCTTCGACTATCGCAAGCGGCGCGGTCGAAAGTCAAGACATTTGCGCATCGCAATTGACATAAGTTTCACGCCTGCGATACTCGGCCGCACCGGAGCGGGATGGCGAAAAGCGTGAGCGGCTTTCGCCGTCAATCCCGTTAGAACGATAAGACTGTCGATGAAGAATGGCGGAAACCGTGGCGAAACTGAGAAGAGAAACCCATACGGCCTATTCGGAAGCGGCATCGCTGCGGCTGCGCGCCGCGTGGCTTTATTATAATCAGGGCATGACGCAAAAAGACGTCGCCGAAAAACTGGGGATCAGCCGCTCGACCGTCATCCGTCTGCTCGACGAGGCGATGAAGCGCTCGGAAGTGCAGATCTGGATCAACGAGGGCATCGAGGATTTCGTCGCTTTGGCCGGCCAGCTCGAGGCGGCCTACGGGCTGGACGAGGCCGTCATCATCCCCTGTCCCGAGAAGGCGAGCGCCGAAAGCACCGCCAAGGCGGTTGGCCTGGCGCTCGGGCAATTCCTCTCCGAAGCCGTGCCGAACGGCGCCACCATCGGTGTCGGCTGGGGCCGCACCATGACCGCCTCGCTTTCCAGCTTCCGTCCGCTGCGGCGGGAAAACTGCAAGGTCGTGTCGCTGCTCGGCGGCATCGTCGCCGTGCACCAGACCAACCCGCTCGATTATACCTGGCGGCTGGCAAGTGCGCTGGGGGCCGAATGTTACATGTTTCTCGCGCCGCTGCTGGTGGATTCCGTCGAGACCAAACGGGCGCTGATCGAAAAATGCGGGCTTGCCACGCTTTATGATCTCGCCGAGACGCTGGACCTCGCCATCGTCTCCTGCGGCGATATCGGCCCGCATTCCACCTCGCTCTCCGAGGGCTTCATCTCGAAGGAGACGCTGCGCGAGCTCGTCGATGCCGGCTGCGTCTGCGACACGATGTTCAACTTCATCGACGCGGAAGGCCGCTCCGTCGATCACCCGATCAACCAGCGCGCCATGGCGATCGATCTCGATACGCTGCGCAAAGCCAAACACATCGTGCTCGCCTCCGGCGGCGCCCACCGCGCCGTCGCCATCCGCGCCACGATCAAGCGCATCGGGTGCAACACGTTGATCACCGACGAAGCGGCGGCAAGGGCGTTGATGGCGCTGATCTAGATTTCCGGAGGCATTCCGGGGCAGCGTGCTGCACCTCTCCGTCGTCATCCTCGCCCTTGAGGCGAGGATCCACAAGCGGCGAAGGCATGGATCCTCGGGTCAAGCCCGACGATGACGTTGCGTATGGGGACCTTTGCAATAAAAGCCGAGGCCAAATCCAGCAAAGGCAACCAAAACCCCGTTACACCTTCCCCGTTTCCCAGCCAAGCATCGCCCGCTTGCGGGTGAGGCCCCAGTGGTAACCCGTCAGCGCTCCGCTTTTGCCGACGGCGCGATGGCAGGGAACGACGAAGGACACCGGGTTGGCGCCGACCGCGGCGCCCACGGCGCGGGAAGCGGTGGGCTGGCCGATATCGCAGGCGATATGTGAATAGGTGACGGCGCGGCCCATCGGGATTTTCAACAGGCTTTCCCAGACCCGCACCTGAAAATCGGTGCCGAGCAGCACGACGCGCAGCGGCCTGTCCGCCGACCAGAGCGACGGCTCGAAGATGCGCCTAGCATAAGAGGCGGTCGCGTCGCGATCCTCGACATAATCCGCATTCGGCCAGCGGCCGGCCATGTCCTCGAAACAGGCCCGCTCCTCGCCCGGATCGGCAAAGGCGCAGCCGGCAAGGCCACGATCGGTCACCATGACCAGCGCCAGACCAAAGGGCGAGGTGTGGAAACCGTAACGGATCGTCAGCCCGCCGCCCTTCGCCTTCCATTCGCCGGGCGACATGGCCTCATGGGTGACGAACAGATCATGCAGGCGTCCCGGGCCGGACATGCCAACCTCGATCGAGGTTTCCAAGAGCGGCAGATCCTCCTCGCGCAGCAACCGCTTGGCATGGTCGAGCGTCACGGCCTGCAAAAACGCCTTTGGCGAAAGACCGGCCCAGCGGGTGAAGGTCTTCTGCAATTGCGTCGGCGACTGGCCGAGCCTGGCGGCAATGGCTTCGAGGGAGGGCTGCTCGCGATAATCCAGCGTCAAAAGCTCGATGACCCCGCGCACCGTGTCGTAGTCCGACCCAATCGGGGTGATGTCTTCCTTCAGCATGATATTGGCGTTCATCGCATGTCTCCTAACGGGTAAGAGAAAACCATTAAAGCGACTTCGTCTCCACCCGTTTCTTGCGCGGCATCACGATATGCAAGGAATGTTCGTCAGCAGGAACTCCCACTCCCCCTCATGCCTGTGACGAGCACAGGGATGGGGGAAGGAGACCACTACGCCACGACAACGTCCTGATCCGTTCACATCCGCCGCCTGACAGTCGCCAGCGCGCCGCCGAAAGCTTTCGCAAAGCTCTCCCTATCATCCGGATTGAGAAACGAACCGATATCGGTCGCCCGGCCCTCGCCCGTCACATGCATGGAAACGATGCCGATCTCGTCATGCCGCCGCACCCTGAAGCGCGCCCAGAACGGGTTGAAGCGATGCTCCACCATGCGCCCTGCCGGGGAGAATTTGCGGATCGACAGGCTGGTGCGGGAGACGCGAACCTCCTCCCGCGCCTTTGCGGCGCGATAATTGGCGCGGAAGGCGAAATAAAGCAGCAGAAAATCCAGCCCGAAGAACAGGCCGATGGGCCAGGCCCCGCTGGCAAGGAAAAACCCGCCATAAACAAGGCAGGCAAGCCCGGACAGGAGCAGCAGAAGCCGGAAGCCCCTTCTGCCCAGCGAGCGATGCGGCACGAGTTCCGCCGCGAAAATCGGCTGGTCGTTCAGCGTATCCACGTTGCTTTCCTCAGGGCGGGCTGGCTATAGATAGACCATGACAGTCGCCAAAAAACGATCCAGCACCCAAAGTTCGAAAAAGTCAAATCCGGCATCCGCACGCAAGCCGACGCCGGTGAAGACGGCTTATTCGAAGGACGAGCTTACCGAAATCTTCCGCCGTTTTTCCATTCAGCGGCCGGAGCCGAAAGGCGAGCTGGAACATACCAATCCCTTCACCCTGCTGGTGGCCGTGGCGCTTTCCGCCCAGGCGACCGATGTGGGCGTGAACCGGGCGACGCGGGCGCTGTTCAAGATTGCCGATACGCCGGAAAAAATGCTGGCGCTCGGCGAAGAACAGCTGATCTCCTATATCAAGACCATCGGCCTTTACCGCAACAAGGCGAAAAACGTCATTGCCCTGTCGCAGATGCTGATCGACAATTTCGGCGGCGAGGTGCCGAAAACCCGCGAGGAGCTGGTGACGCTGCCGGGGGTCGGCCGCAAGACGGCCAATGTGGTGATGTCCATGGCCTTCGGCGTGCCCACGCTTGCGGTGGATACCCACGTCTTCCGCATTGCCAACCGGCTCTGTCTTGCGCCGGGCAAAACCCCTGACGAGGTTGAAGACCGGCTGATCCGCATCATTCCAGAAGACTATCTGTTCCATGCCCATCACTGGCTGATCCTGCACGGGCGTTATTGCTGCAAGGCGCGCAAGCCGGAATGCGAGCGCTGCGTGATTGCCGATATCTGCAAATCGCCGGAAAAGACCTTCGATATTCCGGCCCCGCTCGTGGAATTACCCGCGCAGCTGTTCGGTGCGGCCGGCAGCGAATGAGGGATCGCGCCGGCTGACGGCCTTGTGCAGATGCACCATCATCGAGGCGGCAAAAAGCGGCGTCAGAAGATTGAGGAACGGTACCGCCAGGAAGGCCGCGATCACCAGCCCGGCCATGAAGACAGTGGTGCGATGTTTCGAGCGGAACTGCCTTGCCTCCACGGGCGAGCGGAACCGCATGGCGGCGAATTCGAAGAATTCCCGGCCGAGCAGATAACCATTCACCAGAAAAAACGCGATGAGATTGACGCCGGGCACCAGAAGCAGCAAAAGCGCGATGAGGTTGCCGGCAATGACGACGCCGAAGAACTTGATCGATGACAGCACGGCCTCACCGATGGGCATCGCCTGGCCGGGCGGATCGTCGGGATAGGTCTTCTTCTCGACCACGTCGGCGACATCGTCGAGAAACAGGCCGGCAATGACGGCGGTGACCGGCGAGATGAGCAGCGCCAGCGCCAAAGCCAGCCCGATGCCGGCGAAAATGGCGAAAACGAAGGTCAGCCAGCCGGCCCAGTCCGGTACGCCGGGGATAAGCGTATCGATCCACGGCAGCGCGAAATAAACGAAGATGGAGCGGATGGCGAACCACAACGCCGCCAGAACCAGAAGCGTGAGCCCCAGAACCTTCCAGAACACCGACCGGGTCTCCGCGGCAAAGAGATTCTGGAACGCCAGCCGCGCCGCATCAAAAATCATTCGGAACTCCCCTGGAGCAAGTCGCGTTGAAACTTTCTGACCAAAACGACACATAAGAACTGGGCCTGCGCTCTGCAAGGCGGCGGGAAAGACGCCAAGCGTCTGAAATTAAACCGGAGATGGAATTTCCCTTGAACAAAAGGTATCTCTAAAATATAATATTCCATCTATGATAATTCGCATTCCCGTCCGGTGGAGGAACAGAGCCGGGAAAGCTCATCCCCCACCATAAATCGCGGTTCGCACGCATGGTTGCGCGCGCATGCATCATCGTTCAATAACCATAAAAGAATGAGGCGTTGGTGGAAAAGCTGCTATTAAACCTGACCCGTGCCATGAAGGCCGGCACCCCGTCCGAGCGCAAGATCGCCAAATATCTGATCGAGCATCTGGATGAATTGCCCTTCGAAACGGCGCAGACGCTGGCCGCCAAGCTCAGCCTCAGCCCGATGACGGTCGGCCGTTTCCTGCGTTCGCTCGGCTATCGGCAATTCAGCGATATCCGCGCCGATCTGCGCCATGCCGAAGAAGCGGAAAGCCCGGAGCAACCCGTTGCTGCCGAAGGCGGCGAGCGCCAGTCCAACCCGTTTTCCCAGCTTCTGTCGCAGCAGATTCAGGCCATACAGGCCGCTTTCGACATGACCGCGCAGCCGATCTGGCGCCTTGCCATGCATGAGATCGCCGCCGCCGCGGATGTCTTTCTCGCCACCTCCCAGGAAGGTCGCGGGGCCGCGCGACATTTCCACGCAAAGCTTCTGGAATGCCGCGGACATGTGCAATATCTCGGCAGCGACAGCGCCGCCTATGTGGCCCTGTGGGATTTCGATCCCGCACGGACACTTCTCGTCATCATGGATTGCGGCGGCGGTCTCTCGCCCCTGCAACATCTTGCCGCCGCCGCCCGCAGGAGCGGCTACAGAACGCTCGTCATCACCACGCGTTTTTACGAATGGGGACCTGAAAGCGCCGATATCTGCCTTGCCCTGCCCCAATCCCAGAATGGCGGCCAGGGTCTGCTGCAGCTCGTCTCGCTCCTGGAATTCACCCTCTGCGCGCTGAGCGCCAATGCCGACGACAGCGGCAGGGCAAGGACAAAGAACCTCACTGCCCTCAAACGCTCGCTGCGCAGCTGAGTGCGCCTCACGGCAAGACGGGTCCAGGGGACCGGGCGGTTACCGCTTGTTTGTTCTCCCGCGCGGGGGATAAGAAACCTGTCGCACCCGTCAGCCATAGTTCCACCTCGACCGATCAGAGGCTCTCCAGTTCCTGGCGATGGCGGTGCATGGCGAGAAAACGGCGATAATCCCGCTCGTAACGGCGTGCGGATACCGGATTGCCGACGATTTCCGAATGACCGGGATACATAACCGCCCCCGCCGCCGCGAGGCTCGCATGCACACCGCCGGCGGTTGCCGCCGTCATCGCCGTGCCGAGCAGCACGGCATCCGCAGTGGCGGGAACCACGATGCGTTTGCCCGTCACATCGGCATAAAGTTCCATCAGCAGCGGATTTTTCACATGTCCGCCGGTGACATGCAGGCTTTCCACCGCATAACCGAAACGCTCCATCGCATCCAGCACATGCCGCGCACCAAGTGCGATCGCCACGGCCGTGCGCCAGTAAAGCCGGCAGAGACTGTCGAAGGAGGTATCCAGCGTCAGGCCGCTGATGACGCCGGTCGCATGCGGATCGGCCAGCGGCGAGCGGTTGCCGTGGAAATCCGGCAGCACATGCAGCCGTTCGGCAAAGGCCGCACCTTCGAGCGCGCGCAGCTCCCCCACCCGCGTCACGATGCGGGCATGCAGCGCCGTGTCCGGCTCACCGCCTGCCGCATGCATGCGCACGATATGATCGAGCAACGCACCGGTGGCCGATTGCCCGCCCTCCACCAGCCAATGGCCAGGCAGCACCGCCTGCCAATAGGGACCCCAGAGACTATGGCCCGGCATCGGCCGCCCCGACATGGCGACGAGGCAGCTCGACGTGCCGGCGATCAGCGCCACATGCCGGCCGACATCGTCCGAGAGGCATCCGCCGAGCGCGCCGAGCGCGCCGGCATAGGCATCGATCATGCCCGCCGCCACCTGGCAGCCGGTGTCGAGACCGAGTTCGTCGGCCGCTTCGGGTGAAAGCGGGCCGATGCTCTCCCCCGGCATTACCGTCGTCTCGGGCAGGCCGGCCCGCTCCTTCAGATCGCCAAGACCCGCCAATTCCAGATAATCCGCCTGCCAGCCCGGATTTTCCTGCGCGAGGAAATTCCATTTCGCGGTCTGCGTGCAATTTGAACGCTTCGCTGAACCGGTCGCCTTCCATGTCAGGAAATCCGCCAGATCGAAGGCAAAGGACATGCGCCCCCAGCTTTGCGGCCGATGCGCCTTCAGCCACATCAGCTTCGGCATCTGCATTTCCGGCGAGACGCTGTTGCCGGCGAAATCCAGCACCCGATGGCCGGAGGCCGTCAGCCGGTCGGCCTCGGCTATAGCCCGGTGATCCAGCCAGACAATGGTGTCGAACCGGTCTTCGCCCGTCACCGACACCGAAACCGGCTCCCCCTGCCCGTCACGAATGACAAGCGAGCAGGTGGCGTCGAAACCGATGGCGGCGATGCTTTGCGGCAGCACGCCGGCATCGGCAAGGGCTGCCTTCACGGCGACGCAGACGGCGTTCCATATATCGGTGGAATCATGCTCGGCATGGTTTTCACGCGGCCGCTGCATCAGGATCGGATGGGTGGCGCGGGCGAGCAGCCGGCCGGCCGGATCGAAAATGCCGGCCCGGGCGCTGGCGGTGCCGACATCGACAGCGACGAGATTTTGACGCATCAAGACTGCAATTCCATCCCTTGCGCAACGACCCGACGACGGCAGGCAAAATATGCTTCAGCCTGCATCACGTTCCACTTGGCCGTCAAAACCGCCCTTCCCCACATAGCTACCGACAAGTTGGACCAAATCCGGCATGGCGTCAAACACGGCATCCGCCCCAAGCCCGGCGATCTTTTCACGGAATGCGGGAAAGCGGGCATGCGAACCGCCGGTGAAGGCAAAAACGCCCATGCCGGCGGCCTTTGCCGCGGCAATGCCGGCAGGGCTGTCTTCGATCACGATGCAGTGACGCGGATCGGCGCCCATCTGGCGCGCCGCATGCAGGAAGAGATCGGGCGCCGGCTTGCCGTTCTTCACCATGGTGGCGCTGAAGACATGCGGCTCGAATTTCTCGATCAGGCCAGTCAGGCCCAGCGAATACCGGATGCGTTCCGGCTGGCTGGAGGACGCGACACAGCGCCTGAGGGCCGCGAGCCTGTCCAGCGTCTGCGCTATGCCGTCGATCGGTCGAAGCTCGGCGCGGAAACGCTCGAACAGCGTCGCCCGCATATGGTCGAGGAAATCGATATCCGTTTCGACACCGTAATCCTCAAACAGTGTCGCCGTCATGCTGGCGACGCTGCGGCCGAGAAAGCGCTCATAGGCCTCTTCCTCCCCCATCGTCACGCCAAGATGGGAGAGCATATCGAGAAGGACGGAGATGGAGACCGGCTCGCTATCGACGAGAACGCCGTCGCAATCGAAAATCAAAAGAGGCCCGGTCTCGTCTTCCATCTCATGGTCACTTTTCAGCCAGCTTGTCATCCAGATAAAGCTGCAAGGTCTTCGCCGTGCCTTCTTGCCACAGCGTCTTCAATGCATGGGCAAAGCGTTTACGGAAAAGCTCCGATTCGGCAACTGCTCCGAAGATATCCTCAAGCGCGAGAAAGGCCATCGGATCGTCCTTGGCCTTGATCGCCGCCGCCTGAAGTCGCTCGGCGCTGGCATCGTTGAAGGCGATTTCCCTGCCGCTGTCGGAGGTGCCTTGGAAATAACGGCACCACAGCGCCGAAACCAGCGAAAGCCCGACAATATCCTCGCCGCGCGCCAGCCGGTCGGCGGTGGAAGGCAGGATGAATTTCGGCTGGCGGTTGGAACCGTCCTGCGCCAGACGCGGAATGGTGTCGCCGATCTTCGGATTGAGGAAACGCCGTTCGATCAGCCCGAAATAATCGGCGAGATTCGTATCGGGAACCGGCGGGATGACCGGGATGATCTCTTCATTTTCAAGCTTTGCCAGAAATGCCCGGATCAGCGGATGTTCCATCGCCTCATGCACGAAATGAATGTCGAGCAAAGCCGCCGGATAGGCGATTGCCGCATGGCCGCCATTGAGGATGCGGATTTTCATGTGCTCATAGGGCGCAACATCGGTGACGAACTGCACGCCGGCCTTTTCCAGCGCCGGGCGACCGGCGGGGAAATTATCCTCCATCACCCATTGCTTGAACTCCTCGCAGAAGACCGGCCAATTGTCCTCGATGCCGAAATCGTCACGGGCGATAGTGCGTTCGCGCTCACCGGTAGCGGGCGTGATGCGGTCGACCATGGAATTGGGGAAAGCGACATTTTCACCGATCCAGTTGGCGAAGGCCGGATCGGACAAGGCCGCGAGCCCAACCACGGCATTTTTCGTGACCTTGCCATTATGCGGAATGTTGTCGCAGGACATGACGGTGAAGGGTTGCAGCCCTTTATCCCGCCGCGCCTTCAGCCCGGCGACGATGAGGCCGAATACGGTTTTAGGCGACGCCGGGTTCTTCCCGTCTTCGGCAATGGCCGGATGCTGCGGGTTGAAGGAGCCGGAAGCATCGATGAAATAACCACCCTCGGTAATCGTCATCGAGACGATGCGGATTTTCGGATCGGCCAGCGTATTGATGATGGTCTTGGTGTCGCCGACCTTCAGAATGTCGATCATCGGCCCGGTGACGCGCGCGCCGGTGCGGTTATTGTCCTGCTCCACCACCGTCGTCAGGAAATCCTGCGCCGCAAGCTTTTCGCGCATCACCGCATCCGACGGCAGCACGCCCGCACCGATGATGGCGAAGTCATGGTCCGTGCCCGTATTGAACAGATCATCCAGATAGACCGCCTGATGGGCGCGGTGGAAATTGCCAACGCCGAAATGCACGATGCCTGCGGAAAGGTCGGCACGGGAATAGGCCGGAACCGCCGCGGTTTTTCTGGCTTCGTCAAGCGTTGCGAGGGAGAGTTTGCATGTCATGTCACGATCCTCGAAGGGGAAACGTTGTTCGTGCCGGTCACCGGGAAACCCCGGTGGTCAGCTCATCCAGTTGCCGCCATCGACATTATAGGTCTGGGCGACGATGTATTGTGCCTCATCGGAGGCAAGGAAGACCGCCATGCCGGTCAGGTCTTCAGCACGGCCCATGCGGCCGAAGGGCACGGCCTCGCCGACCAGCCGCTTCTTTTCGCCGGCCGGGCGGTTTTCATATTTCGCAAACAGCGCATCCACACCGTCCCAGTGCTCGCCATCGACCACGCCCGGCGCAATCGCATTGACGTTGATGCCGTGTTTGATGAGGTCGAGACCGGCCGATTGCGTGAGGCTGATGACGGCGGCCTTGGTGGCGCAATAAACCGCCACCAAGGCCTCACCGCGCCGGCCCGCCTGGCTTGCCATGTTGATGATCTTGCCGCCTTTTCCCCGAGCAATCATTGTTTTTGCGGCGGCCTGCATCATGAACAGCGTGCCGGATACGTTAATCGAAAACAGCCGCTCGTAGCTCTCGCGTTTGATCTCGACAATCGGTGCGAGGTCAAAGAGTGCGGCATTGTTGATGAGGATATCGAGCCCGCCCGCCTGACCTTCCACGGTGCGGATGGCGGTATCGATGGAATGCTGTTTGGTCACATCGAGTTCGACGGCATAGGCGTTCTCGCCGATCTCGCGGGCGGTCCTGCTGGCCCGCTCGAAATCGATATCGGCGATGGCGACCGTCGCACCCTCGCGCAGATAGGCTTCGGCAAAGGCGCGGCCGATACCGCGTGCCGAGCCTGTTATCAGCGCGGATTTGCCTTCCAGTCTCCCCGTCATATTGCCACACCCTTCTCATCAAACCTGTGTATCTTGGTCTCGTCCGGGGTGATGAAGACGGTATCGCCATGCCTGCATTCGAACTCGCCATCGGTCCTTGCTGTGATCGGGCCGATACCGGTCACCTCGAGATGCAGGAAGGTATCCGATCCGAGATGTTCGGCAACGGTGACCTTGCCCTGCCACAGCCCGCTTTCCTTCGACAGCAGCAGATGCTCCGGCCGCACACCGGCGGTGGTAGCGTTCTTGCTGCGGGCAAAGTCGCCGGTGATGAGGTTCATGCGCGGTGAGCCGATGAAGCCGGCGACGAAGAGGTTGGCGGGGGTGCGGTAAAGCTCCATCGGCGAGCCGACCTGCTCGATATTGCCGCGGTTGAGGACGACGATCTTGTCGGCCATGGTCATGGCCTCCACCTGGTCGTGGGTGACGTAGATCATCGTTGTCTTCAGCGTGTTGTGCAGCTCGGAGATTTCCAGGCGCATGGTGCCGCGCAGCGCCGCATCGAGGTTGGAGAGCGGCTCGTCGAACAGGAAGGCTTTCGGTTCGCGCACGATGGCGCGGCCGATGGCGACACGCTGGCGCTGGCCGCCGGACAGCTGCGAGGGCCGGCGTTCGAGATAATCGGTGAGGTTCAGCACCCGGGCGGCGTCTTCGACCTTTTTGTCGATCACCGCCCTGTCGAGCTTGGCCATCTTCAGCGGGAAGGCGATGTTGTTCCTGACACTCATATGCGGATAAAGCGCATAGGACTGGAACACCATGGCAAGGCCGCGCTCGGCCGGCGCCTTTTCGGTGGCGTCATTGCCGTCGATGACGATCTTTCCGCCGGAGACGTCCTCCAGCCCAGCGATCAGCCGCAACAGCGTGGACTTGCCGCAGCCGGACGGGCCGACGAAGACGACGAATTCGCCGTCGTTGATATCGAGATCGATCGACGGGATGACTTTCGCCTCACCGAAGAGCTTGGACACGTTCTGAAGGGAAATGCTGCCCATGTTTGTCGTTCCTTATTTCACGGCGCCAAAGGTCAGGCCACGCACGAGTTGTTTCTGCGAGAACCAGCCGATGACGAGAATGGGGGCGATCGCCATCATCGAGGCGGCCGAGAGTTTTGCCCAGAACAGCCCCTGCGGCGAGGAGAAGGAGGCGATGAAGGCCGTCAGCGGCGCTGCATTGGTGGTCGTCAGCCGGATGGTCCAGAAGGCTTCGTTCCAGGCAAGGATGACGTTGAGCAGCAGCGTCGAGGCAATGCCCGGCACCGCCATTGGCGTCAGCACATGGACGATCT
This sequence comes from Agrobacterium sp. NPDC089420, assembly GCF_044900305.1. NCBI lineage: Bacteria > Pseudomonadati > Pseudomonadota > Alphaproteobacteria > Hyphomicrobiales > Rhizobiaceae > Agrobacterium > Agrobacterium sp. NPDC089420. The sequence continues at coordinate 147,293 of NZ_JBJDMY010000016.1, forward strand.
CGTTCCACAGCGACGCGCCATCCATGCGGGCTGCCTCGAGAATCTCGCCGGGGATTTCCCGGAAGTAGGTGTAGAGCATCCAGATGACGATCGGCAGGTTGATGAAGGTGAGCATGATGGTGAGGCCAATGCGGGTATCGAGCAGGCCGGCATTGCGGAAGATCAGATAGATTGGCACCAGGACGGCGACGGCCGGCATCATCTTGGTGGAGAGCATCCACATCAAGATGTCCTTGGTGCGCTTGGTCGGCGAGAACGCCATGGCCCAGGCGGCGGGAATGGCGATGATCAGCGCGATGATCGTCGAGCCGAGCGACAGTAC
>NZ_JBJDMY010000017.1:0-120635 GCF_044900305.1 Agrobacterium sp. NPDC089420
GCCATTGCCTCAACGACCTGCTCTACCGCTGGAAGATCGGCGCCCTGCCGATCGACATCGTCGGCGTCGTCTCCAACCATTTCGATTACCAGAAACTCGTCGTCAATCACGACATCCCCTTCCACCACATCAAGGTGACGAAGGAGAACAAGCCGAAGGCCGAAGCCCAGCTGCTGGACCTGATCGAGACCAGCGGCACGGAGCTGGTCGTGCTGGCTCGTTACATGCAGGTTCTCTCCGACGAGATGTGCCGCAAGATGTCGGGCAGGATCATCAACATCCACCACTCCTTCCTGCCGTCCTTCAAGGGCGCCAACCCCTACAAGCAGGCCTATGAGCGCGGCGTGAAGCTGATCGGCGCCACGGCGCACTACGTCACCGCCGATCTCGACGAAGGCCCGATCATCGAGCAGGACACGGTGCGCATCACCCACGCGCAATCGGCCGACGACTATGTCTCGCTCGGCCGCGACGTGGAAAGCCAGGTGCTGGCCCGCGCCATCCACGCCCATATCCACCACCGCACCTTCATCAACGGCAACCGCACCGTCGTCTTCCCGCCAAGCCCGGGAAGTTATGCTTCGGAACGGATGGGGTGAGGGAGGGCAACCAACGATTAAGGCCGGCACCAGCCGGCTCGTCTGAGGGCAGCTACCGCCGCGTCATCTCTTGCGATACGGTACCGGACTTGTTCTTATTGCGAATGGCTTTGAACGGAGCGAGCCGCTCACGCATTTTTTCGACGATTCTGACCTTCTCGGCAAAAGACAAACCTGCACGAACACGCCTGGCCTCGGCCTTGCGCGTCAAAATCTCATTCAGCGTGAAGTTGGACGGATTGCTCATGGATTGGAATTTAAATCCAACACGTCGGCGTGTCCAGTTTTCTCAAGAAATTCCTGCCACTTAACCTCAAGCCCATGACGTCTCACCACATCGCGTAAATGATCGACGCTCACGACATCGGCCTCGAAAAATGCGATGACCCGTGCATGATCCTTATATCGTCCGGTACGGATGGCAATCGCTGCCAGATGATGGGCGGCAAGGACACGGGTCGTGATAGGGCGACCTGATCCGAAATCCTCGGTAATCTCTTCCGCCTCCTGCAAGGCTTCCACATCCAGCGCGTCTGAAGCGGGAAGAAACTGAACGGGCCAACCTTCTATCAGCAGGCCTTCCTTTTCCCATCGATCATAACCGCGTTCTTTCAGATAGGGTACGATTTCACCCAGGGTCACCAGCCCACCCGGAGACGGCGACGAAAATGTAATCATAATATCCAGGTCTTCCGTGACGGTTGGTTCGATATACAGCAGGGCGGCCACTGCACCGGCAATGACATAGGTTTCGATGACGCGATCATCGACCATGGAGTTTAAAACCTCTAGCGTCTTATCCATCGACATCGTCATGTCCCTCTCTCAAAAGCTACTCCACGCCGCCAAACATCACCCGCGCCTTCAGCCCGCGCCCATCCGCGCCGTCCTCCAGCGTAAGCCGCCCGCCGAACAGCCCGGCGATTTCCTCGACGATGGCGAGGCCGAGGCCGGCGCCGGGGGCGGTGTTGGCTTCGCCTCGGGCGAAGCGCTGGCGCACCATGGCGCGTTTTTCCGGCGGAATGCCGGGACCGTTATCCTCCACTTCCAGCCAGACGGCACCCGTCTCCTTGCCGACGCGGACGGTGACTTCCGCGCCGCGTCCGGCATAGTTGACGGCATTGCCGACGAGATTGCCGATCAGTTCGCCGATCAAGAGCGGCTCGGCGAGAACAGTCGCCTCGCCTTCGCCTTCAAAACCGAGATCGATGCCGGCGTCGGCCGCGCGCGGCACGAAATCGGCGGTCACGTTCTGCGCAACGGCCACGAGGTCTATCGCGGAGAAATCATGTTTTTCACTGGAGCCGGCGGCATCGATATTGGCCATGCGCAGAAGCTGGGCAAGGATATGTTCGGCATGCGCCACCGAAGCGCCGCCTTTCAGCGCCGCCGCCTGTGCCTCCTCCAGGCTTGCAGCGCGGGCGGAAAGTGCGAGCTGGGTGCTGATGATGGCGAGCGGCGTGCGCAGCTGGTGGCTGGCATTGCCGGTGAAATGCCGCAGCGCATCGAGCGCCGATTGCAGCCGCACCATGAAGGAATTGACGGTTTCCACCAGATTTTCCACCTCCACCGGCACGGATTGGCGGATGGGATGCAGGTCGTTCGGGCTGCGCTCGGCAATGGCTTCGCTAAGCCGGTAAAGCGGCCTGAGCGAAATCGTCACCGCGATCCAGACGATGATCGCCGCCCCCACGATCATCAGCAGCAACCGAAGCGCAGAGCGCAGGATGATCGCCTGCGCCAGCTGGCTGCGGGCAATGGTTGTTTCGGCAACCGTGACGGAGAACGGTACCGAATTGATGCCGGTGGAAGCGAAACGGCGGATGGCGGCAATACGGATCGGCTCGTCACGAAACACCGCATCGCGATAGGCGGGCGTATCGCCATTGGTGTTTTCCACCGTCGGCAGGTTCTGGTAACCGGTGAGGAATTGCCCGTTCGGCCCGTCGACCCGGTAGAATACCCGGTCCTGCGCCGCCGATGTCAGCATTTCCAGCGCGACATAGGGAATATCGACTTCCAGAGACCCATCCTCGGCCACCACCACCCGCTCGGCAATGGCGAGCGCCGAACCGGAAAGCACCCGGTCGGAGACGACATTGGCGGTATTGACCGCCTCGCGCCAGGTATCGGTGAGCGCGACGCAGCCGATGATCGCGGTGGAAATGAGAAGCCAGCCCAGAAGTCGCCGCCTGAGCGAATAGGCGGCCTGTGTCATTCAGCCATCTCCGGCAGGTTTTCGAGATAATAACCGATGCCGCGCGCCGTCTTCACCGTCAGCCCGTGGGGAGCGAGCCGCTTGCGCAGGCGGCTGACATATTGCTCGATGGCATTGGCGGAAATATCGTCGTCGAAACCGGTGAGCGACTGCACGATCGCCTCCTTGGCGACCACCTTGCCGGCCCGCATGAACAGCACTTCGAGCAGCGCCACCTCGCGCGCCGGAATATCGAGTGGACGCCCATCCGCCGAAAAGGTGCGCGATGTGAGATCGAACAGCACCTTGCCGAAACTGAGGGCGGAGGAGCGCAAACCGGCATTGCGGCGCAGCAGCACCCGCACCCTCGCCTCGAATTCGGTGATATCGAAGGGCTTGATCATGTAGTCGTCAGCACCGAGATCGAGCCCCTTGACCTTTTCCTCCGGCGTGCCGCGCGCCGTCAGGATCAGCACCGCCGCCTTGTCCTGGCGCGAACGCATGGAGCGCAGCACCTCGATACCGTCCATCTCCGGCAGGTTGAGATCGAGGATGACCAGATCGAAACTTTCCGCCGCAATCGCCGCATCGGCGGAAGCGCCATCGGAAACCACATCCACCGCATAACCGCTGCCGCGCAACAGCGCCGACAGCCCTTCCGACAGAACCTGATTGTCCTCGACCAGCAAAATACGCACATCATCCTCCCGCAACCCGCCGAATTTAACCAACGGCTTGCCGCTTGTGAATGGCAAGCACGTGCGGCATGATCTTTTCCATGCGTATCTGCCTTCTTCTTTGCCTCTGTCTTTGCACGGCCTCGCCTGCGCTTGCGCAGGTCGCCGTTTTTCCGGCCCCTTCCGGCAAGACGGATGCCGAAACGCTGGTGGTCTATTCCTCGCTGGATGAACCGCTGGCCACACCGATGATCGAGGGTTTCCAGAAGGCCAATCCCGATATCGCTGTCCATTACGAGGACATGCTGACCGGCGAAATCTACGACCGCATCGTCAAAGAGACGGATGCCGGCAAGAAGACCGCCGATTTCGCCTTTTCCTCGGCCATGGACCTGCAGGTGAAGCTGAGCAATGACGGTTACGCCCAGCGATCGGATCTCGCCATGAGCGCCCGCTGGCCCGCCTGGGCGAACTGGCGCAACACGGCCTATGCCCTGACCTTCGAGCCGGCGGTCTTCGTTTATCACAAGCCGAGCTTCACCACCGAAAAGCCGCCGGCCAGCCGCGCCGAATTCGTCGACTATCTCGAGCGCCACGCAAGGGAAGTCCATGGCCGCATCGCCACCTATGACATCGAACGCTCCGGCGTCGGCTTCCTGTTCATGTCGCGCGATCAGGAGCAGTTCGGCGATATATGGAGCGTCATCAAGGCCATGGGCGCGGCCGGCGTGAAGGTCTATTCCACCTCCTCGGCCATTCTGGAGCGTGTGTCCGACGGCCGTTTCGTGCTGGGTTACAATATTCTCGGCTCCTATGCCGCAGACTGGGCCTCGCGCCACCCCGATGTCGGCATCGTGCTGCCGAAGGATTATACCGTCGTCATGTCCCGCATCGGGCTGGTGCCGGAAGCCGCCGCCAAACCCGAACTCGGCCGCCGCTACCTCGAATTCTTCATGTCCAAGGAGGGCCAGACGATCATGGCCCGGCAATTGCAAATCCCCGCCGTCAGCCCGGAAGTGGCGGGCGAGAACACCGCCAACACCATGCAGGCCATCCACGGCGCGCAATTGCGCCCCGTCCCCGTCAGCCCCGGGCTGATGGTCTATCTGGACCAGGTCAAGCGCAGCCGCCTGATCGAGCGCTGGAACGAGGCGTTGCGGTCGCAATAGCTTCCCCCTCATTCCTGTGCTCGTCACAGGAATCTAGCCAGCCCAAGTCCTTGGGCTGAAAGGACTCTTCTCGCCGCGTAGACACGCGTCAGCTGGATTCCTGTGACAAGCACAGGAATGAGGGTGGAACAAGCTTCAAAGGCGCAAAACAAAGCCACCCCACACGCCCCGGTGGACGCGTGCCAGAAATTAATGGAGAGTAAATGCGCAAGGACTTGCCTAGCGTCAGTTAGATGACAGCTTTTTGTGATGCACTGCAATCCTTCTTCATTCCGTGGAGGCGGAAGAAGATGCGGGAGGAAATCCAGGACGATTGCCAAGGCCCCACGCTGAAACTTCAGCGCCGGCGCGGCTGTGTCTGAAATCCCTTCCGCATAAACGAAAAACGACGCCCAAAAGGGCATCCTGAGGAGGGTTTTCCAAGTGAAGCATTTTCTTATCGGCACATTTCTGGCGGGCATGATCGCCCTTCCGGCGGCTGCAGCGGATTACACCATCATCGCGCCGGCCAATCCCGGCGGCGGCTGGGACCAGACCGCACGTTCCCTGCAGACGGTGCTGCAGGAAGAAGGCATTTCCAAGAGCGTTCAGGTGCAGAACGTACCGGGCGCCGGCGGCACCATCGGTCTTGCGCAGTTCGCCAGCCAGCAGAAGGGCAATCCGAACGCGCTGATCGTCGGCGGTTACGTGATGGTCGGCGCGATCCTCACCAACAATGCGCCGGTGACGCTGAAGGAAGTAACGCCGATCGCCCGCCTGACCGGCGAATATGAAGCCGTCGTCGTTCCGGCATCCTCGCCGCTGAAGACCATCGGCGATCTCGTCGACCAGCTGAAGAAGGATCCGGGCAGCGTGTCCTGGGGCGGCGGCTCCGCCGGCGGCACCGACCATATCGCAGTTGGCCTGATTGCCAAGGCGGCCGGCGTCGATCCGACCAAGATCAACTACATCGCTTATTCCGGCGGCGGCGAAGCGCTTGCCTCGATCCTCGGCTCGCAGGTCACGGCCGGCATTTCGAGCTACGGCGAATTCGAAAGCCAGGTAAAGGCCGGCACGCTGCGCCTGCTCGCAGTTTCCAGCGAAGAGAAGCTGGAAGGCGTGGATGCCCCGACGCTGAAGGAAAGCGGTCTCGATGTCGTGGTCCAGAACTGGCGGATGGTCGCCGCTCCTCCCGGCCTGACGCCGGAACAGGAAAAGGCCATTAACGCCGACATCGAAAAGCTGGTAAAATCCGCCAAGTGGCAGGAAACCCTGAAAACCAAGAGCTGGATGGACACCTATCTCGCCGGTGACGAATTCAAGGCGCAGCTCGCCAAGGATACCGACGCCACCGCCGCCATCCTCAAAGACATCGGACTGGTAAAATGAGCCTGGGTTCCAACCCTCTAGAGCATCAAAAGCGCCGCCCTGACTGGGCGGCGCTGGCGATCGCCGTCTTCCTCGTCCTCATCGCCTGCGTGATCTTCTGGGACAGCGCCCGTCTCGCCAGCGTCACCGGTTATTCGCCGGTCGGCCCGGCCACGGTGCCTTACGCCATCGGCTTCTGTCTTGTCGGCCTGGCGCTGTGGACCGCCATCGAAGCCTGGCGCGGCGATTTTCCCGAACGCGACAAGCAGGAGATCGCCCCGGTCGTCTGGGTCGTCGCCGGCCTTGCCGCGCAGATGCTGCTGCTCAATGTCGCCGGTTTCTCCATTGCCACCGGCCTGCTGTTTGCCTTTACGGCGCGTGCCTTCGGCAAACGCAAGCTCTGGTATTCGATCCCCATCGGCATCGCGCTCAGCTTCTTCATCTGGTTCATCTTCGCGCGGCTGCTGCAGCTTTCGCTGCCCGCCGGGCCTCTGGAACGGCTGTTGTTCTGACCGCCATTCCGACCAAAATTCGGGATCAAGGGAACAACCGGCGCGCGATGACGCGAAGCCAGCCGTTCCGCCCGCCCTTCTGCTCGACTTGGGGGACATCTGTCCATGAGTACGTTTGAATTCCTGCTGCACGGTCTTGAGGTTGCCGCCCAACCCATGAACCTGCTTTATGCGCTGATCGGCGTCACGCTCGGCACCGCCGTCGGCGTTCTGCCCGGCATCGGCCCGGCGCTGACGGTGGCGCTGCTTCTGCCCGTCACCTACAGGCTCGACCCCGCCGGTTCGCTCATCATGTTCGCCGGCATCTATTATGGCGGCATGTATGGCGGCTCGACCACCTCGATCCTGCTCAACACGCCGGGTGAAAGCGCCTCGATCGTCACCGCCCTCGAAGGCAACAAGATGGCCCGCAAGGGCAGAGGCGGCCCGGCGCTCGCCACCGCCGCCATCGGCTCCTTCGTCGCCGGCCTCATCGCCACCATCGCGCTCGCCTTCATCGCGCCCTATATTGTCAAGCTGGCGCTGGTCTTCGGCCCGCGTGAATATTTCGCGCTGATGGTTCTCGCCTTCGTCACCGTCTCCTCCGCTTTCGGGGATTCGGCGCTGCGCGGCCTCACCTCGCTGTTCATCGGTTTTGCGCTTGCCATCGTCGGCATCGACCAGCTGACCGGCCAGACCCGCATGAGCTTCGGCATTCCCGACCTGCTCGACGGCGTGGAAGTGACGACGCTTGCGGTGGCCATGTTCGCCATCGGCGAAACGCTCTTCATTGTCGCGCAGGGGCAGACTGGCGACGACAAGGTCGAAGCCGTCAAGGGTTCCGTCTGGATGAGCGCACAGGACTGGGCGCGTTCCTGGAAAGCCTGGCTGCGCGGCACCCTGATCGGCTTCCCCATCGGCGCCATGCCGGCGGGCGGCGCTGAAATCGGCACCTTCCTGTCCTATGCCACCGAAAAGAAGCTGACCAAATATCCGGAAGAATTCGGCCATGGCGCCATCGAAGGCGTTGCCGGTCCGGAAGCGGCCAACAATGCGTCGGCCGCCGGTACGCTCGTGCCGCTTCTGACGCTCGGCTTGCCGACCACAGCGACCGCCGCCATCATGCTCGCCGGTTTCCAGCAGTTCGGCCTGCAGCCCGGCCCGCTGCTGTTCGCCACCAATCCGCAGCTCGTCTGGGGCCTGATCGCCAGCCTGTTCATCGCCAACCTGATGCTGCTGGTGCTCAACCTGCCGCTCGTCGGCCTGTGGGTGAAGCTCTTGACCATTCCGAAGCCCTGGCTTTATGCGGGTATTCTGCTGTTCGCGACGCTCGGCACCATCGGCGCCAACCCGTCCGTGTTCGAACTCGGCATGCTGCTCGCCTTCGGTATCCTCGGCTATATCATGCGCATCTTCGGTTATCCGATTGCGCCTGCGGTCGTCGGCCTCATCCTTGGCCCGCTCGCCGAACAGCAGCTGCGCCGTGCGCTGGCCATCGGCCAGGGCGACCCGACGGTGCTGTTGACCTCGCCGATCGCCGTTGGCCTGTTCATCGTTGCGGCCGCCGCCTTCATCATTCCGCTGATCATGCGCATCCGCGGCCGTGGCGAGGTGCTGACGCAGCTTGCCGCCAACGAGGACTGAGAAACCAGGAACCTCCCAGGGCAACTGGCCCCGTATCTGCGGATACGGGGCCTTTTTTTATTCACGCCAACGGGATGTGTGACATGGGCGCGACCGTGATATGATCACTGTCCAAAGCTCGGAGAAAACCATGCGCACGATCGCGATCATGATGGTTCTGGCGCTCGCCGGCTGCGCCACCGCCGCTCCCGATGTGGAGCCCATTCCCGGCAGCATCACCTATGGCGGGCAGCCCCGCACCAAATTGACCAAATCCCCCATCGGCAGCACCCTCAGCAACGAATTTGTCATGGACGATGGACGGTATGCGATTGAAACCTATCGTGTTCAGCCGGACCGGTCGCTGAAGCTGGAGAGGCGCGACATCGTCGGCGACTGGCCGCCGGATTGAAGGAAGCCTGCTTCCCTATTGCCGCTATTGAGACCCCGTCATGCCGGACTTGATCCGGCATCCAGCAAGCCCAAGTCCCTGGGCTGAAAGGACCCTCATCGCCGCGCAGACGCGCGTCGGCTGGATTCCGGCTCAAGGCCGGAATGACGAATGGGGGCCTGCTTCCGGTGGCTGCACATTTCCCGCTCACGGCAATTCAGAACCGTTCTAAAACATAATTTTGATTTCCGCGAACCTTGCCAATAAAGCTGATCGTCAACATCAAGTTAACCCGGTGGGATCACTTCCGCCGGCTCGGAACATAGTGCAAGGGACATAAAAGTGGCCATCAACTTCACCTTCCCCGTTCGGCTGCTGGCGGCAGCGGCCTTCAGCCTTGGCGCAATGACTGCGGGCGCTGAGGAAATGACGATCAGGCACGCGCAGGGCGAGACCGTGCTGAAGGCGGCGCCGAAGAAGGTTCTGGTTCTGGATATTCCCTCGCTCGACAATCTCGATGCGCTGGGCGTCGAACCCGCCGGCGTCGTCGGCTCCAACCTGCCGACCTATCTGCAGAAATATGCCGACGGCAAATATCTGAAGGTCGGCACGCTATTCGAACCCGACTATGAGGCGATCAATGCGGCCGAGGCCGATCTCGTCATCGTCGGCGGCCGTTCGCGGGCGAAATATCCCGATGTCGCGAAGATCACGCCGGCCATCGACATGTCGATCGATTCCAAGGAATTCATCGGAAGCGTCAAGGCCAACATCACCAAGCTCGGCGATATCTTCGGCAAGCAGGAAGAAGCAAAGAAGCTCGATGCCGCGATCGATGAAAAAGTGGCGAAGCTGAAGGAGATCGCGCCCAACTCCGGTACGGCGATGATCCTCGTCACCAATGCCGGCAAGGTCGGTGTTTATGGACCGAGCTCGCGCACCGGCTGGCTGCACACCGAAATCGGTTTCAAGCCGGTCGCCGCAGATATTGATGACCGCTTCGACCGCGGCGATGTCGTCTCCTTCGAATATCTCGCCGAGGTCAATCCCGAATGGCTGTTCGTGATCGACCGCGACGCCGGCATCGGCCGTGCGACGGACCCCGGCAAGGCGGCGGCACAGGTGCTGGACAATGAGCTGGTGCACCAGACCAATGCGTGGAAGAAAAAGCAGATCGTCTATCTCGATCCGCAGGCGGCCTATATCGTCAGCAGCGGTTATACGGCGCTCACCACTTTGCTCGATCAGGTCTACAAGGCCGTCTCCGAAAAGAAGTCTTAAAGACCGCAGGGCATCGGCTTGTGAAAGCTGCTCCACACACGCTCTCGGAGGCTGCTACACACGCGACGTCATCCTCGGGCTTGACCCGAGGATCGATCGTTAGCAACAGCCTGTGGATCCTCGGGTCAGGCCCGAGGATGACGGTGGAAAGTTTGGCGCTCTCCCGGCAAGCTGCAGGATCGCTGGAAACCTCTGCCATTTTCGAAACACCATCGACGTGAAATCCCTGTCTCTCATCCTTGCTCTTCTTCTGGCTTTGACGCTCGCCATCACCAGCCTGTTCGTCGGCGTCAGCAACGTCTCGCTGGCCACGCTCTTTGCGCCTGATACCAGCGCGGATGCGTTGCGCGTGCTGCTCGTCAGCCGCATTCCGCGCACGCTGGCGCTGATATTGGCCGGCAGCTCGATGGCGATTGCCGGTCTCATCATGCAGATGCTGGTGCGCAACCGCTTCGTGGAGCCTTCGACGGCGGGCACGACCGAATCCGCCGGCCTCGGCCTTCTGGCCATCACGCTTCTCGCACCCGACACGCCGATCTTCGGCAAGATGCTGGTGGCCGCCGTCTTCGCGCTCGCAGGCACCGCGCTGTTCCTGCGGATCCTGCGGCAAGTGCCGCTGCGCGACGTGCTGCTGGTGCCGCTGATCGGCATCATGCTGGGCGGCGTCATTTCCGCGGTCACCACCTTCTTTGCCTATCGTTTCGATCTCCTGCAATCGCTCGGCGCATGGATGACCGGGGATTTTTCCGGCGTGCTGCGCGGCCGTTATGAATTGTTGTGGGTCGGTTTCATCCTGGCCATCGCCGCCTATCTCGCCGCCGACCGGTTTACCGTGGCCGGCATGGGTCGCGATTTCACCACCAATCTCGGCCTCAATTATCGCCGCGTCATGGCGCTCGGCCTCACCATCGTCTCACTGGTCAGCGCCGTCGTGGTCGTCACCGTCGGCATGATCCCCTTTCTCGGACTGATCGTGCCGAATGTCGTCAGCCTGATGATCGGCGACAATATGCGCCGCTCCGTGCCCTGGGTGGCGACGCTCGGCGCGGTCTTTGTCCTCTCCTGCGACATCATCGGCCGCACCGTGCGTGCGCCTTACGAAATACCGATCGGAACCGTGGTCGGCGTCATCGGCAGCGCGCTGTTCCTCTATCTCCTGCTGCGGAAACGCCACCATGCGTGAGAGACATCCCGACCGGCGGGCAAAAACCGTTCTCATCGTGCTTGCGGCATTGACGCTCATCTGCATGGCCGCCTTCATGACGCTCGGCGCAAAGGGCAGCTGGAGTTTCGTGCTGCCCTTTCGCGGCATCAAGCTTCTGTCGCTGCTGCTGGTGGCCTATGCCATCGCCGTCTCCACCGTGCTGTTCCAGACGGTCACCAACAACCGCATCCTCACCCCGTCGGTGATGGGTTTCGATTCGCTCTACGTGCTGATGCAGACCGGGCTGATTTTCGTCTTCGGTTCGGCCACCGTCGTCATGATCGATCCGCAACTGAAATTTCTTGCGGAAACCGCGCTGCTGGTCGCCTTTTCAGCCCTGCTCTACCGTTGGCTTTTCGTCGGCGCGGAACGCAGCCTGCATCTGCTGGTGCTGGTGGGCATCGTCTTCGGCATCTTCTTCCGCAGCCTCTCGGGCTTCATGCAGCGGGTGCTGGATCCCAATGAATATACGGTGCTGCAGGATGTGCTCTTCGCCAGCTTCAACTCCATCGATCCTACCCTTCTTGCCGTTTCCGCCATCATCATCGGCGTGGTGACCGTCATCGGCCTCAGGCTGCTGCACACACTTGACGTCCTCTCCCTCGGCCGGGCAACGGCCATCAGCCTCGGGGTTGAATACAGGCGCACGGTCACCGTCATCCTCGTGCTGGTCTCCATACTCGTCGCCGTCTCCACCGCGCTCGTCGGTCCGGTCATGTTCTTCGGCCTCTTGGTCGCCGCCCTTGCCCATTATCTCACCGGCAACGGCAAACATGCCTATGTGCTGCCGGCGGCGATCCTCATCGCCATCATCTGCCTTGTCGGCGGCCAGGTGGTGCTGGAGCGGATCTTCGCCTTCGATACGGCGCTTTCCATCATCATCGAATTTCTGGGCGGCATCGTCTTTATCGGTCTTATCTTGAAGCGGGGTGCGCGATGATCATCGCCAGTCAGATCAGCAAATCCTATGGCGACAGCCTCGTGGTCGACAGCGTCTCCGTCTCCATTCCGGCAGGCGGCGTCACCTCCATCATCGGGCCGAACGGGGCGGGAAAATCGACGCTGCTCTCCATCGTGGCGCGGCTGATGTCCATGGATGCCGGAACCGTAACGGTCGACGGGCTGGATGTGACCAAGACCGCGTCCGATACGCTGGCAAAGCGGCTCTCGATCCTCAGGCAAGACAACCATATCTCCTCGCGCCTGACCGTGCGTGACCTTGTCGGTTTCGGCCGTTACCCCTATTCGAAAGGCCGCCCCACCATCGAGGACAAGGTCCATATCGACCGGGCGCTGGAGTATCTGCATCTCGAACCCCTGGCCGGCCGCTTTCTCGACGAACTTTCCGGCGGCCAGCGCCAGCGCGCCTTTGTCGCCATGGTTCTGTGTCAGGACACGGATTATGTGCTCTTGGACGAGCCGCTCAACAATCTCGACATGAAACATGCCTCCAGCATGATGAAGATCATGCGCCGCGCCGCCGACGAACTGAAAAAGACCGTGGTTCTGGTGCTGCACGACATCAACTTCGCCTCCTGGTATTCCGACACCATCATCGCCATGCGTGAGGGCCGCATCTGCCATCAGGGACCGGCGGAAACGATCATCCGTCCGGAAATTCTCAAGGACATCTACGACATGCCCATCCGTGTCGAGGACATAAACGGCCGGCGCATCTGCCTGTTTTACGAATGAGACGATGATCGCGCAGGATTTTTTCCGCTGCGGCGCCTTGCATGGAACAGGGTCATCGGCCCGGACGTTAAACCACGGACATTTCCCAAGCGGTATTCCGTCCGCAACGTCAGGAGACATCGATGAAGACGCACAAGACGAAGAACGACCTGCCTTCCAACGCCAAATCGACCGTGATCGGCATTCTGAACGACTCTCTGGCCTCGGTTATCGATCTCGCGCTCGTCACCAAGCAGGCGCACTGGAACCTGAAAGGCCCGCAATTCATCGCCGTCCACGAACTTCTCGACACCTTCCGCGCCCAGCTCGACAACCACGGCGATACGATTGCCGAACGCGTCGTGCAGCTTGGCGGCACGGCGCTCGGCAGCCTGCAGGCCGTCTCCTCGACGACGAAACTCAAGGCCTATCCGACCGACATCTATAAGATCCACGATCATCTCGATGCCCTGATCGAGCGTTATGGCGAGGTGGCGAACATGATCCGCAAGGCGATCGACGATTCCGACGAGGCGGGCGATCCGACGACGGCCGACATCTTCACCGCCGCCTCGCGCGATCTCGACAAGGCGCTGTGGTTCCTCGAAGCCCATGTGCAGGAAAAGAGCTGAGCGGAAATCCGCCCCTCCAACGGCAAAGCGCCCGGATGATCCGGGCGCTTTTTTTCGTCTTCAAGCGTCAGTGCCGCCGCAGAACGGCAAGCCCGATGTCCCGCAGCATTTCATGATCGAGAATGCCGCGCTGGGCGCTGCGGATCAGAACCGCTGCGCACTCGTTGGCAACGTGGCTACCGCGATCTTGAAGGCACTCGAAACATACGCCATCGAAAATATTCTGCAGATCGGTGATCTGCTCCGGCGACAATTGTGCGCCAACCCGTTCAAAAGCTGCATACGACAAGGCTCATCCTCCTGATGATATGCCAAGTATCGTTTCTTCTTTTCGTGGACATGAAATTTGTACACCCGAACGAATCACTTGTCGAATCAGATTTTAACCAAATGTAAACAGGTAATTTTCTGGCCCTTTGGCAGGCGAATCGCCCTTCGCCGCCACGATAAAGGCCCGCCGAAACAAGGCCTTCCGCCGCCATGCCGGTTTCTCGGGCAGCATCCGACCGTCCGTTTCGAAGAAGGCCTCAGACAGAAGGATTTCCACCGAAACCGCAAAAGAAACTGTTGCATTCCAAAATCGATTGAGCGATATAGCACCCGTCGCCGAACTTCGGCGGTCCGCAGTCCAGCGAACTACCCCGGGCCAGCGGTTTTTGAGCGGGTGTAGCTCAGGGGTAGAGCACAACCTTGCCAAGGTTGGGGTCGAGGGTTCAAATCCCTTCGCCCGCTCCAATTCTCAAGATCAGGCAGATAAATCGTCATCGCCCCGGATGCGAGACATGTCGTTTATGCGGCTATCAAACGCATCTGCACGAGGTTTGCCCACGCGTGAAAAAACCGGGAAGAGCATTCCCTCCCCGGTCTCTATCATCAGGCAGCCTGGTCCCAGGCGGGCGCCAGCCCATCCGGCGAAACGATGCGGCCATCCGGCCTGGCGAGCGCGCGGATCGCCGCCATTTCATCGGCGGAAAGCTCGAAATCGAAGATGGCGAGATTTTCATCGACGCGAGCTTCACTGACGGTTTTGGACAGAGCGACGACGCCCTCCTGCTGCACAAGCCAGCGCAGCACCACCTGCGCCACCGACTTGCCGCGGCCTGCGGCGATCTCCTTCAGCACCGGATCGGCGAACACCTTGCCGTCAGCCATGCCGTAATAACCCGTCACCGACAGGCCGGCAGCCTTGGCCGCAGCGATCACCACCTCCTGATCGATATAGGGGTGGTATTCGATCTGGTTGGTGACGATCGGAGCCTTGGAAAGCCTCACCGCTTCGGCCATCAGCGCCGTGTTGAAGTTGGAGACGCCGATATGGCGAACCTTACCCGCTTCCTTCACCACGTTCAGCGCGCCGATCTGCTCGGCAAGCGACACCGCCTCATTCGGCCAGTGCAGCAGCAGCAGATCGACATGATCGGTCTTCAGCTTTTTCAGGCTCTCATCGACGGAGGCAATGAAAGCATCGTGCCGGTAATTCTCGACCCAGACCTTGGTGGCGAGGAAGATATCGTCCCGCCCAATGCCGGAGGCGGCGATGGCCTCTCCGACCTCGGCCTCGTTGCCGTAAATCTGGGCCGTGTCGATATGGCGGAACCCGGCTTTCAGCGCACGGGGAACGATGCGCAGGACATCCGGGCCGGGAATGCGGAAGGTGCCGAAGCCGAGGGCCGGGATGGACGCGCCGTTTGCGGTAACATCAAACATATATTTTCTCCTTTGAGATGGCCCGGCCGACTTGGGAGCGGCCGGGAATTTTATGAAAAGTTCAGGCGGTTTTCAGCGTCAGCGCGGCGCGGCGGTCGAGCGCGCTGCTCCAGAGGGTCAAGAGCAGGGCCACGGCGACGAGGATGGCGCCGACCCACGGGGTTGCGGCAAGACCCATCGGCGATTCCACCACCAGACCGCCGAGCCATGCACCGATGGCGATGCCGAGATTGAAGGCGGCGATGTTGAGCGCCGAGGCGACATCAACGGTGCCGGGGCGATGTTCCTTGGCCAGTTGCACCACATAAAGCTGCAGCCCGGGGACATTGGCGAAGGACAGGAAACCGAGCGCGGCAAGCGTGATGAGCGTCAGCGCCGGCGAAAAGGCCGTGAAGGAAAAGACGAAGAGCACGATGGCCTGCGCCAGGAAGAGGCCGATCAACGCCCGGGCCGGATTATGGTTGGCGATTCTGCCGCCGCCAATATTGCCGGCTGCAATGGCGACGCCGTAGAGCACGAGGATCAGGCTGACGCTCTTTTCCGAAAAGCCGGTGACGTCCTGCAGGATCGGCGCAAGGAAGGTGAAGGCGACAAAGGTGCCGCCGTAACCGAGCGCGGTCATGGCAAAAACGATGAGCAGACGGCCGGAACCGAGAACACGGACCTGATCGAGCAGGCTGGCAGGCGGCGCTTTCTTCAGCGTGCTGGGCAAAAGCGCGGCAATGCCGAAGAAGGCAACGACGCCAAGCGCGGCAACGGCCCAGAAGGTCGCGCGCCAGCCGAAGACCTGCCCGATATAGGTACCGAGCGGAACGCCGGTGACGATGGCGACCGTCAGCCCCATGAACATCATGGCAATGGCCGAGGCGCGGCGGTTTTCCGGCACGAGATCGGCAGCAATGGTCGCGCCGACGGAGAAAAAGACACCGTGAGCGAAAGCGGCAATGACCCGGGCGACGAGCAGCATCTCATAGCTGGGTGACAGCGCCGCGGCGCTGTTGCCGATGATGAACAGGGCCATGAGGCCGAGCAGCAGCGGCTTTCTTTCGATCCTGCCCGTCAGCGCCGTCAGGATCGGTGCGCCGAAGGTGACGCCCAGCGCATAAACGCTGACAATGAGGCCGGCGAGCGGCAGGGTAATGTTGAGATCGGTCGCCACCGTCGGCAGAAGGCCGACGATGACGAACTCCGTTGTGCCGATCGCATAGGCCGCGATCGTAAGGGCAAATATGGCCAATGGCATGATGACTACCTCTTCGCCCGCAGCGGGATCGCAGGCGTTCTGGACAGCAAGGCCGTCCGGTTGGATCAAATCTATGGACCGCAATATGGGCGAAGGGGACTTGCATGATAATCGGCAAAAATGGATAAATACCTTTGAATTAGTTTCACAGACGGAGCGGCGATGGACAATCGGGCCGGAGAAATGGAAGTCTTTGTGGCGGCGGCTGAACTCGGCAGTTTTTCGGCCGCCGGCCGCAGGCTGAAGCTTTCACCCTCGGCTGTCAGCAAGCTCGTGACACGGATAGAAGACCGCCTCGGCACCCGTCTTCTTGCCCGTTCCACCCGCGTGGTGACGCTGACGCCGGAGGGGGAAGTCTATCTTTCCCGCGCACGGCGCATCCTGGCCGACATAGCCGAAACCGAACAGATCGTGGCGAGCGGCGGCAAGGTGGTGCCGCGCGGCCTGCTGCGCGTCAACGCCACGCTGGGCTTCGGCGAACGTTATCTCCTGCCGCTCGCGCCGGAATTCCTGTCGCTCTATCCCGAAATCGAGCTGGATATCTCGCTGACCGACGGCGTCATCAGCCTGATCGAGGAGCGCACCGATATTGCCATCCGCTCCGGCGCGATGGGCGATTCATCCCTGAAGGCGCGAAAGCTGAAAGAGGTGCGCCGGGTCATCGTCGCCTCCCCCGCCTATATCGCACGACATGGCATGCCGGAAACACCGCAGGATCTGGCGCGGCACAATTGTTTCAGCTTCAATTTCAGCCGCAGCCTCAATGAATGGCCGTTTCGCGATCCCGGCTCGGCGGAGGTCTATCGCCTGCCTGTCAGGGGCAGCGTCTCGGTCAACAGCGGCATGGCCATGCGTCGGCTCTGCCTGACCGGTCTGGGGCTTGGAAGGATCGGCGAATTTCATGTCGAACCGGATATCGAGGCCGGCCTGCTCGTGCCGGTGCTGGAAGACCATAATGCCGAGGAACTGGAAGTGATCCACGCGGTTTATGCCGGTCACGAACATCTGGCCGCCCGCGTGCGCGCCTTCATCGACTTTGTCGCGGCAAGGGTCGGGCGGTGACGGGCCGCCTCAGACCAGACCGTGCACCAGCTTGGCCAGCCAGTCGACAAAAACCCGCACCTTGTTGGTCACATGCCGGGTCTGGGGATAGACCACATAGATCGGCATGGCTTCCCGCCGCCACTCCGACAGGACCGGCACGAGGTCGCCCCGCGCCAGTGCATCCTTCACCATGAAGACGGGAAGCTGCACGATGCCCATGCCGGCCAGCGCAGCGTTCAGATAGGTGCGACTGTCATTGACGGAAACGACATAATTCGGGGTCAGTTCGACGCTGCGCACGCCATTGTCGAACGAGGCCGGCATGATCTGGCCGGTGGTGGCATTGAGGTAACCCACCGAATAATGATCCTTCTCCAGATCCTCCGGAACGTGCGGCATGCCGAAATTTTCGATATAGGATGGCGCGGCGAATGTCTCGAACCGGAGTTCGCCCACTTTTCGGGCAATCAGCGACTGGTCGCGCAGCACGCCCACTCTCAAGGCACAGTCCACATTCTCGGCCAGATAATCGACCAGGCGATCGCCGACGCCGAGATCGAGACGGATTTGCGGATAACGCTGGTAAAATTCGCAAAGATGTGGGATAACCACGAGGTCCGCAAAGACGCCGGCCATTTCCACCCGCAACCGGCCGGACGGCTGTACCTGTGCGCTGGACATACTGCCATCAAGCTCTTCAATTTCCGACAAAATCTGTGAGGACCGCTCATAATAGAGAGCGCCGTCGGTCGTCAGCATCACCCGCCGCGTGGTGCGGTTGAGAAGCGTGGTCTGCAGATGCGCCTCCAGCGCCTGCACCATGTTGGTGACGGTGGTTTTCGGCATGTTCAGTGCGGTGGCGGCGCGGCTGAAATTGCCGGTTTCCACGACCCGCGTAAAAACCCGCATGGCGGAGAGCTGATCCATTCACTGCCTCGGAGATATGATTATCCGTGATTTCGGAATAGTGTTTTCAATTTTGCATACTTGATCGTTTCGATCCGAACAATAATATGGATTTCAGATTTTGCAATATGATCCGCCTCAAGCATGTCGCGCAAGAGTGCGTTGCGGTTTTGCGGTGACGACATGCGGCAAGATAAAAACTTAAAGCGCAGGAGCGTATCCGAAGGATCGCAACACGCTTTAAGTGGCGGCGCAAAGGATCTGGAGTCATGAACGCGCATTGGGAAAATATGGGTAGCGAGACGTCCGCGTCGAAGCTCTCCGTGCGCCGTTATGAAGGGTCCTGCCTGTGCAGCCATCCGCCTGTGGTGCTTTATCTGCGCGGCGGATCGTTCCTGGAACCCGGCCTTGAGCCGGGCGGCAATTGCCCCGAGCTTCCGGTGGCCCGCGCGCTTGCGGAAAGCGGTGCGGTGGTTGTGGAAGCCGATTACAGCAAGCCGTCCGGTAACGAGTTTCCGATGGTCATCGACTGCGCCTATGAGGCGCTCGATCATCTGAGCCGGGACCGCAAGCATTATGGCGGCGCGAAATCGCTGCTGTTCGTGGCCGGCGAAGAGGCAGGCGGCAATGTGGCGGCGGGGCTGGCGCTGAAGGCCCGCGACCGCATGCCGGGCAAGCTCGCCGGACAAATTCTTCTGTCGCCCATGATCGACCCGATGATGACGACGGAATCCTTCCGCAACGCGGACAGGATCGGCATGCGCCAGCGCTGGGCCGATGGCTGGAGCCATTACCTTGCCAAGGCGTGCGGGTTTTTCCACCCCTATGCCGCGCCCTGCCAGTGCACGCGGCTGAACCGGGTGGCGCCGGCGCTGATCTTTACCGCCGAGGATGATCCTCTGCGCGACGAAACGGTCAATTATGGAGACCGCCTCATCGCCTCGGGCGTCAGCGTCCGGCAGCATGTTTTCCCCGCCGGCATCGGCTGGACGGGGCTTTATCAAGGAGAGGGCGGCGGATGGGTCTCATCCGTCTGTTCGGAGTTCAAGACTTTCGTTGACCAGTTAAAACACTGAAAATTCGCATTTTGAGCATGTCCAGTAAAAGTGCGTAGCGGTTTTACGCCCGGATCATGCGGCAAAACAAACAGATAGATGAACGACCTGCTCCCGATCGGGGGCCAAGGAGATATCCATGACGCTGAACACCAAGCGCCGCGCCCTGACGGGCGCCGGCATCGGGCTTGCCATGTCCGTTGCAGCCGCAGCACTGTTTTTCGACCTCCCCACCAGCCGCGACGCGACGGCCGCCTCCACGCCTGCCGAAACGCCGGCGATCCCGGTAACCGTCGCCAAGGTCGAAAGCCGCGACGTGATGCGCTGGGAAGAGTTTTCCGGCCGTCTCGAAGCCGTCGACCGGGTGCAGATCCGCTCCCGCGTCGCCGGCCAGATCAAGGCCGTGCATTTCCGCGAAGGCGCGCTGGTGAAGGAAGGCGACCCCCTCTTCACCATCGATCCGGCCCCTTATCAGGCTGCCGTAGCCGGCGCTGAAGGACAGGTTGCCTCCGCCGAAGCCAAGGTCAGCCTTGCAAAGGCCGAACTCGACCGTGGCCGCCGGCTTTCCGACAATCGCACCATCTCGCAGAGCGATCTCGACCAGCGTCAAAGCTCGTTTGCGGATGCCGAAGCCCAGCTTCGCGCCGCCCGCGCAGCGCTGACCACGGCCCAGCTCGATCTTGGTTACACCGAAATCCTCGCCCCGGTTTCCGGTCGTGTCGGCCGCATCGAAATCACCGCCGGCAACCTCGTCGCCGCCGGCTCCACATCGCCGGCTCTGACAACACTAGTATCGGTCAACCCGATCTATGCCAGCTTCAATGCCAGCGAAGGCGTGGTGGCCAAGGCCCTTGCCGAACTGCCACAAACGGACGGCGCCCTGCCCGCACTGGAACAGATACCGGTCGAAATCGGCACGCTTTCGGATGAAGGCACACCGATCAAGGGCACGCTGCACCTGATCGACAACCAGGTGGATTCGGCCAGCGGCACCATCGGTGTCCGCGCCGTCTTCGAAAATCCGGACGGCAGGCTGATCCCCGGCCAGTTCGTGCGGGTGCGCATGGGCGAACCGAAGCCGGAAAACCGCATCGTCATCAGCGACCGCGCCATCGGCACGGACCAGGACAAGCGCTTCGTCTTCGTGGTCGATGCCGAAAACAAGGTGAGCTACCGCCAGATCAAGCCCGGCGCACCGGCAGACGGCCAGCGCATCGTCGAAAGCGGCCTTGCCGCCGGTGATACGATCGTCGTCAACGGCCTGCAGCGCATTCGCCCCGGTGCGACCATCGCACCGCAGGCGGAAGACAAGGTTGCCTCGCAGTAACCCGCCTCTTTGATCAGTAAGCGTCCCGCGCTTTCGCGAGACGCCCCTTCAGACAGAACCGGCTTTCACCGGCGGCAACTTTGCCGCCGGAACGGCCTTCGCATTCCCAAAGACCCGGAGAGGGACTGGATATGAATATTTCCAGATTTTTTGTCGACCGGCCGGTATTTGCCGCCGTGCTTTCGGTCCTGATTGTGGTGGCAGGCCTTCTCGGCATGCGCGCCCTGCCGATTTCGGAATATCCCGAAGTCGTTCCGCCATCCGTCGTCGTGCGCGCCACCTATCCCGGTGCGAACCCGACCGTTATCGCCGAGACCGTCGCAACGCCGCTGGAAGAACAGATCAACGGCGTCGAGGACATGCTCTATATGGGCAGCCAGGCGACATCCGACGGCGTGCTGACGCTGACCGTGACCTTCAAGCTCGGCACCGATCCCGACAAGGCGCAGCAGCTGGTGCAGAACCGCGTCTCGCAGGCCGAACCGCGCCTGCCGGCGGAAGTCCGCGCGCTCGGCATCACCACCGTCAAGAGCTCGCCCGACTTCATCATGGTCGTCAACCTGGTATCGAAGACCGACGCCTATGACATCACCTATCTGCGCAACTATGCGACGCTGAACGTCAAGGACCGGCTCGCCCGCATCGAAGGCGTCGGCCAGGTGCAGGTCTTCGGCGCAGGCGACTATTCCATGCGCGTCTGGCTCGACCCGCAGAAGGTGGCCGAGCACGATCTGGCCGCCAGCGACGTCTCCGACGCCATCCGCCAGCAGAACGTGCAGGCCGCAGCCGGCGTCATCGGCGCTTCCCCGAGCCCGAACGGCGTCGACCTGCAGCTCAACGTCAATGCCCAGGGTCGTCTGACGACGCCGGAGGAATTTGGCAACATCATCGTCAAGAGCGGCGCCAACGGCGAAATCACCCGCCTGCGCGATGTCGCCCGCATCGAGCTTGGCGCTGCCGATTACACGCTGCGTTCGCTGCTCGACGGCGAACCGGCCGTGGCTGTGGCGGTACTTCAGGCTCCCGGCTCCAACGCCATCGAAATCGCCGACAATGTCCGCGCCACGATGGACAATCTGCAGCTGGCAATGCCGGACGGTGTGAAATACGAGATCGTCTACGATACGACGAAATTCGTGCGCTCCTCCATCGAGAAGGTTGTCGACACACTCCTCGAGGCCGTTGGCCTCGTGGTGCTTGTCGTCATCCTCTTTCTCCAGACCTGGCGCGCCTCGATCATTCCGCTGATCGCCGTTCCGGTCTCGATCATCGGCACCTTCGCCGTCATGTATGCCTTCGGTTTCTCCATCAACGCATTGACGCTGTTCGGCCTCGTGCTCGCCATCGGCATCGTGGTGGACGACGCCATCGTGGTCGTCGAAAACGTCGAGCGAAACATCGAAAACGGCCTCTCGCCGCGTGACGCCACCTATAAGGCGATGCGCGAAGTATCCGGCCCGATCATCGCGATTGCGCTGGTTCTGGTCGCCGTCTTCGTGCCGCTTGCCTTCATCTCCGGCCTGTCCGGCCAGTTCTACCGGCAGTTCGCACTGACCATCGCCATCTCCACCGTCATTTCGGCGATCAACTCGCTGACGCTGTCGCCCGCGCTTTCGGCCCTGCTGCTGAAGGAACACGGTGCGCCGAAAGACTGGCTGACCCGCTTCATGGACCGGGTGTTCGGCTGGTTCTTCCGCGGCTTCAACCGCGCCTTCGGCGCTGCGTCGAACGGCTATGGCAAGACCGTGGGCGGGCTGGTAACGCGCAAGAGCCTCGTCATGATCGTCTATATGGCCCTGGTCGCTGCGACCTACGGCATGTTCACGACCGTGCCGAGCGGCTTCGTCCCGGCGCAGGACAAGCAATATCTGATCGGTTTTGCCCAGCTTCCGGACGGTGCAACGCTCGACCGCACCGAAAGCGTCATCAAGCGCATGAGCGACATCGCCCTGGAAACCCCGGGCGTGAGCCACGCCATCGCCTTCCCGGGCCTGTCGATCAACGGCTTCACCATCGGTTCCAATTCCGGCATCGTCTTTGCGGTTCTCGACGACTTCGACAAACGCAAGACGCCGGAACTGTCCGGCGGCGCCATCGCCATGCAGCTGAACCAGAAATATGCCGGCATTCAGGATGCCTTCATCGCCATGTTCCCGCCGCCGCCGGTCAACGGTCTCGGCCAGACGGGCGGCTTCAAGCTGCAGATCGAGGACCGCGCCGGCTATGGCTATCAGACGCTCGACGAGGCGACAAAGGCGGTGATCGCCAAGGCATACCAGACGCCGGAGCTGGCGGGTATCTTCTCCAGCTACCAGATCAACGTGCCGCAGCTCTTCGCCGATCTCGACCGCGCCAAGGCCGAGCAGCTGGGCGTGTCCGTCAGCGACGTCTTCCAGACGCTGCAAATTTATCTGGGCTCGCTTTATGTCAACGACTTCAATGCTTTCGGACGGACATACAGCGTGCGTGTGCAGGCGGATGCGCAGTTCCGCGCCCACGCCGAAGATATCGGCCGCCTGAAGGTTCGCTCGGCAACCGGCCAGATGATCCCGCTTTCGACGCTCTTGAAGGTGGATGCGACGACGGGACCGGAGCGCACCAACCGTTACAACGGCTTCCTTGCCGCCGATATCAACGGCGGTCCGGCGCCGGGTTTCTCCTCGGGACAGGCGCAGGCGGCGATTGAAAAAATCCTCGCCGAAACCCTGCCGGCGGGTGTCGATTACGAGTGGACGGACCTGACCTACCAGCAGATTCTGGCCGGCAATTCCAGCATCGTGGTCTTTCCCCTGGCGCTGCTGCTCGTCTATCTCGTGCTCGCCGCGCAATATGAAAGCCTCACTTTGCCGATCGCGATCATCCTGATCGTCCCGCTCGGTGTACTTGCGGCCCTTACAGGCGTCTGGCTGACGGGAGGGGACAACAACATCTTTACGCAGATCGGCCTTGTCGTCCTTGTGGGCTTGTCGGCGAAAAACGCGATCCTGATCGTGGAATTCGCCCGGGAGCTGGAATTCGAGGGACGAACGCCGCTTCAGGCCGCCATCGAGGCAAGCCGGCTTCGCCTTCGCCCGATCCTGATGACCTCGCTCGCCTTCATCATGGGCGTGGTTCCGCTGGTCATTTCCACCGGTGCGGGCGCGGAAATGCGCGCCGCCATGGGTGTGGCGGTGTTCTCCGGCATGATCGGCGTGACGTTCTTCGGCATCTTCATGACACCGGTCTTCTACGTGCTGGTGCGCAAGCTGGCCGGTAACCGCCCGCTCATCCAGCACAAGCAGGAAGAACCGGCCAATTCGGACTACAAGCTCGAAAAGGCCGGCTGAGGCCACACTCCCATCCACCGCCACCTTCAAAGCAAGCCCGCCGCGCATCATCAGATGCGCGGCGTTTTTCATGGCCAAAGATATTTATGCGGTTCTCCTGAAATTGAATCAGTTTCAAATGCTTAACTGAAATAAGCACCGATATTGCACCGCATTATAACTGCCAAAAAGAAATATAGCCTCACCCGTTGACGGAAACCCGAAGAAACAATGCTATTTTATGCTTTGTATTTTGTGGTAATTTCCAGGAACTGGGTGATTCGGACTAAATGATTTAGTTCAGGGGCGACATGATGGAGCAGGACTACGAAAACTGGGCAACCACCGTTGCCTATTCGATAGTGATGCATGAGGGTCTTGATCTGGCGCTTTCCGCCCAGAATCTGGACAGGAGCAAGACCCGGAACAATCGCGAGCGGCTGATGGAAGCCATTCGCACCTCGTTGCTCGAAGCCCGCTCACGCAGCCATCTGACGACCGCATGAGGGCTTCGACCGGCTCTGGACGCCTCCTGCGGCACGCCATGCCGTGACAAGGTCAAGCCTGAAGCAGATCGGTCCGGACTGCGGCCTTCAGCGGCAGGTGATCGGAAGCGATCCGCGCCAGCACGCTGTCATGCGCCTCCACCTGCTCGACCAGCCCTTCACGATTGGCGATGATCCGGTCCAGCGCCAGCACCGGCAGGTTGGAGGGAAAACTCGGCACCGCCGGCGGCAGCGCGCCGAAAGCATCCCGGAACGTATTGAGCGACGAGCCATTGCCGAGGCGCCATTCGTTGAGATCTCCCATCAGGATGGTCGCGCATTCGTTGCGCGCCTCCAGAAGCCCGACCAGCGCCTTGGCCTGCTGGGCGCGGGAATGTCTGAGAAGGCCGAAATGGGCGGCGATGATCCTGAGCGTGCCGCCGCGTTTGAGATCCAGCTCAACGACGAGCGCGCCGCGCGGCTCCAGCCCCGGCAATTTCAGCGTATGCACATCCCGAACCGCGCCTTCCTTGAACAGCACGACATTGCCGTGCCAGCCATGCGCCTTCACGCCGGCCTGCACCGGCACGGGAATGAGGCCGCTTTCCCGTTCCAGCCGGGCAAGGTCGAGCAGGCCGGTGCGCTCGCCAAAACGGCTGTCCGCTTCCTGAAGGGCAATGATATCGGCACCGATTTCCTGAATGACACGGCTGGTGCGGTCGGGATCGAACTTGCGGTCGCGGCCGACGCATTTATGCACATTGTAGGAAGCGATGACGGGGAAGGAATGATCTTTCGTCGCCGGCACCGCATTCTGGCGCTGGCGACGGTCGCGCAGCGACCGCATGACGAAGGCGGGCAGGCTGGTATTTTTCGCAAGCGCCGTTTTTTCACTGTCCAGCAAACCGTTCTTTTTCACGCGTCAGTGCCTCCGGTCCAGCGCATCGGTCCTGTCGGACGCAGGCGCTCTAAAGATAGGGCGAAGCGAGCCACAGGACACGCTCCACGAAACGGACAACGAATGGGCGCGCATTCAGTTCGCTGAGCCGCACCGGCAAGGCGGTTGCCCGCGCATCCCGGATACGGTCCCCGATCGTCCCGGCGAATTCTTCGTCCATGACTTCGAGATCGATCTCGAAATTCAGCCGCAGCGAACGCGGATCGAGATTGGAAGAACCGATATAGGTCCAGCGCCCGTCGATCACCAGAAGCTTGGAGTGATTGAAAGCCCCCGTCGCCCGCCAGATGCGGCAATAATTCTTCAGCATCTGGTCGAACTGCGCCGTCATCGCCCTGTCCACAAGCACCAGATTGTTGCTTTTCGGCACGATGATATCCACCACGACTCCCCGCCTCGCTGCGGTGATCAGCGCCGAAATAAGCTCCCGATCGGGGAGAAAATAGGGCGACATGACAAGAATGGAGGAGCGGGCCACCGAAAAGGCCCCCATCAGCATCTTGTGGCTGGTTTCGATGCTCTTGTCCGGCCCCGAGGAGGAAACGCGCGCGACGATCTGCGAGCCCGGCACACCGTCAGGAATGGCGATATCCCAGACCGGCGTGTCCAGAAGCTCACCCGTGGTAAAACGCCAGTCTTCCGCGGCGATGGAGAAAAAATCCGACACCACCGGCCCGGCGATCTTGAAATGCGTGTCATGCGACTGTTTCTCCCCGCCGAATTCCCGGGTGAAACCTTCGCGGATATTCATGCCGCCGCTAAACACCATTCGCCCGTCCACCACGAGGATCTTGCGGTGGGTGCGCAGATTGGCATAGGGCAGCCGCAGCCCCATGATGACGTTGCCGTTGAAGACATCGGCGACGATGCCCTTTTCCCGCAGCGTCGGCAGGATGCTCGGCACGGAATAACGCGCACCCACGGCATCGATGAGCACCCTGACTTCCACGCCCCGCAATTTTGCCCGCTCCAGCGCATCAACGAAGCGGGCGCCGATCCTGTCATTATCGAAAATATATGTTTCGAGAATGATCGACCGCTTCGCCTCGCCGATCGCCTCCAGCATGGCGGCATAAGCGACGTCACCCGTCACCAGCGGCTCGATGGCATTGCCGGTCGTCAGCGCGTGGCGTGTCACCCGGTCGCCAAGCGTCTTCATCGCCTCGAAACGGCGGCCGAAGCGTGTGGCGACCAGCTCGCCCTCCGCATCGAAACGCGCCACGCGATCCATGATCTCGTCCTGCATGAAGGACCGCTGCTGGGTAATGTTCGACCGGCGGATGCGGTTGATGCCGGCAATGGCATAAATGACCGCGCCGACAATGGGCGACAGCACGATGACGCCCACCCAGCCAAGCGCGGAGCGGACCTCCTCCTTCGTCATTGTGGCATGCACGGCCGCCACGGTTCCCATCAAAATGGAGAGGACGGCAAGGATATGGGGCCAATAGGCGACGACGAGATCGAGCATGTTGCAACTATAGGGCATCGTGCCGAAAAGTGTAACGCGGTTTTCGGAGAACCCGATGCGCAAACAAAAAGATAGCGCCATGAACCGATCGCGGTGACACGGCGCTGCCCGGCAACGGCGGAACGCCGGAACCCATCCATGCTTTTGCGGGACAGACCCTTGCGGGATTAACGGTGGAAACCGGCCTTGCGATATGTCATGAGAGCGCATCTTGATCTTTGGGCAGGAGCAGCACTTGCGGGCTTTCTGCGGCGTTGGACAGCAAGAAGGCCGTGATGCAGGAAAATACACAGGGCGCCGTCATCGTCATTTCCAGCCACGTCATGCGTGGCTCCGTCGGCAACCGCGCCGCCGTTTTTGCGCTCGAGACGCTGGGTTATCCCGTCTGGGCGGTGCCGACCATCGTCATGCCCTGGCATCCCGGCCATGGCCCTTCCACCCGCATGCGCTTTCAGGACGACGATTTCGACAAGGCGATGACCGACCTCGAAAACGCCAAATGGATCGGCGAGGTCAAGGCTGTTCTGACCGGTTATTTCGGAAGTGCGGCGCAGGTGCGCTCCGTCGCAAGGCTGATCCGCAATCTGAAGGAAAAGAACCCGGCGCTGATTTACGCCTGCGACCCGGTCATGGGCGATCTCGGCGGGCTCTATATTCCGCTTGAGACCGCCGAAGCCATCCGCGACCACCTCATCCCGCTTGCCACCGTCGCGACACCGAACCGTTACGAACTGGCCTGGATGAGCGGCGCCGAGCTTGAGACCAACAACGCGATCATGGATGCCGCGCTCGCACTCGGCCCGCCGAAAATGCTGGTCACATCGGCCGTGCCGATGATGACGGGCGGCACCGGCAATCTTTACCTCAGCGGCCGCCACGCGCTGCTGGCCGAACATCGCGCCATCGAGAATGCGCCGAACGGCCTCGGGGACCTGATGTCGGCGCTGTTCCTCGCCCGCCTGCTGGAAGGACTGGACGATGAAAAGGCGCTGCAGCTCGCAACTGCCAGCGTCTTCGAAATTCTGGCCCGCACCAAAAAGCGCGGCATGAACGAACTGACGCTGGAGACGGACTCCTCAAGCCTCTCCACGCCCATGGCCATGGTGCAGATGCGTCATCTCTTGCATCCTTCGCGCAGCAAGCGCAAATAGCGGCTAAAGGATTGGTCTTCAACGCACCGAGTTCTTCTCTTGATCTTGGTCCAAGCACAACGGTACTGCGATAGATGAAAGATTTTCCGGAAAACCTCCTCAACGGCTACAAGAACTTCATGAGCGGCCGCTATTCCGATGAGCGCGAAAGATACCGCGTTCTGGCGGAAACCGGGCAGAAGCCGCAGACGCTGTTCATTGCCTGTTGTGACTCCCGTTCGGCGCCGGAAACCATTTTCGACTGCGGGCCGGGAGAGCTTTTCGTCGTTCGCAACGTCGCCAACATGGTGCCGCCCTTCGAGCCCGACGGCCAGTATCACGCCACCTCCGCGGCCATCGAATATGCCGTGCAGGTTCTGAAGGTGAAGGATATCGTGGTCATGGGCCATGGACGCTGCGGCGGCATTCAGGCAGCGCTCGATCCCAATCTCGAGCCACTGTCGCCGGGCGATTTCATCGGCAAGTGGATGAACATGGTCAAATCCGCGGCCGAACAGATCCAGAGCAATGATGTCATGACCGCCTCCGAGCGGCAGACGGCGCTGGAACGCGTCTCCATCCGCAACTCCATCGCCAATCTGCGCGGTTTCCCCTTCGTGAAGGCGCAGGAGACGGCCGGCAAGGTGAAGCTGCACGGCGCATGGTTCGATATTTCGACCGGCGAATTGTGGGTGATGGATGGCAAAACGGGCGATTTTCGCCGCCCGGACCTGTGAGGAACAGGTTTTAGATCAAAAGAGCGACGCGGTCGTATCAGCCCAAGTCCAACGGCTACCAACCTCTCCTTCGTCATCCTCGGGTCAAGCCCGAGGACGTCGTCGATTATGTGGGGAACCTCTGTCGGAAACGCCGCAGCTGGATGCCGGATCAAGTCCGGCATGACGGAAGCGAAACTTTGGTCCGTGGAAAGCGGCCTTATTGGCCGTCGATCGCCTTGCCGATAAAGGCGATGGCCTGCTGGTAGACGCTTGCGGCGTTCCAGCCCTGGATGGCGGCGTAATTCGCCTGTCCCTGCTGATAACCGGCACCGCGCTGCCAGCCATGGCCGACGAGGAAGTTCGCGGTGGAGGCCAGCGCATCGGCGCGCGAGCCGACGAGATCGATGCGGCCGTCGCGGTCGAAATCGACACCGTAACGAACGACGTTCAGCGGCAGGAACTGCGTCTGGCCGATTTCACCATGCGCCGCACCCTTGGCATTGACGTTGAGCGAACCACTGCCGACGAGCTTCAGCGCCGCATAAAGCTGCTCGGTGAAATAATCCGAACGGCGGCAGTCAAAGGAGAGCGTCGCCACGGCAGACAGCGTGTGCTGGTTGCCCATGAAGCCGCCAAAGCCGGTTTCCATGCCCCAGATGGCAAGCAGCGGGCCGGCCGGCACGCCATAGGCGCGCTCGATGGAAGCAAACAGGGCGGCATTGTTCTTCTTCATGGTCTTGCCGCGGGAAATGATCGTCTGACCGCCGCGCTTCTGCATGAACTGTTCGAAGGACAGCTTGAAACTGTGCTGGCCGCGATCGGCGCGGATCGTCGCCTGGTTGTAGGAGACGTTGGAGAAAGCGCGATCGAGAACCGAGGCGCTGACGCCGCGGCCGGCCGCTTCCTGCTTGAAGGCGCTGACCCAGGCGTCGAAGCCCGCCGAAGTGTTGCCGCATTGCGCCGCCAAAACCGGCGTCGCCGCCAGAACCGAGACCATGGCCACACCAGCCAGAATTGCCTTCATTGCCCGCATCAAAATCTGCCTTCGATATATTTTGGGGAATTCTTCCCGAGAACCAAACCGTCAATACTGCATGATTCAGGGACCAAACCGCTATTTGGCTGCCTAAATTGCCTTTCGGCAGCAAGGCCTGCAAATAAACTGGCCGTGATCGTCACCAATGGCGAAACCCGCCTGCCCCACACAGAACAGACGGGTTATACTTAACGAACCTTAAAAAATCGTATCAGGCAGCCGCCTTGCGGGGCTTGATGAAACCACGATTGATCAGCAGTTCGGCGATCTGGACGGCGTTGAGGGCGGCACCCTTGCGCAGATTGTCGGAAACCACCCACAGGTTGAGGCCGTTTTCGACCGTCGCATCTTCGCGGATACGCGAAATATACGTCGCATCCTCACCGGCGGATTCGACCGGGGTGACGTAACCGCCGTTTTCGCGCTTGTCGATGACGAGGCAACCCGGCGCTTCGCGCAGGATATCGCGCGCCTGATCGGCGGTGATCTCGTTTTCGAACTCGATATTGACCGATTCAGAATGGCCGATGAAGACCGGAACGCGCACGGCCGTGCAGGTGACCTTGATCTTCGGATCGAGCATCTTCTTGGTTTCGGCCAGAACCTTCCACTCTTCCTTGGTGTAGCCGTCTTCCATGAAGACGTCGATATGCGGAATGACGTTGAAGGCGATGCGCTTGGTAAACTTCTTGGCCTCGACCGGATCGGCCACGAAGACGGCGCGGGTCTGCTGGAACAGCTCGTCCATGCCTTCCTTGCCGGCACCGGAAACCGACTGGTAGGTGGAGACGACGACGCGCTTGATCTTGGCGAAGTCATGCAGCGGCTTCAGTGCGACGACGAGCTGGGCCGTGGAGCAATTGGGGTTGGCGATGATGTTCTTCTTGGTGAAACCAGCAACCGCATCGGCATTGACTTCCGGAACAATCAGCGGAACGTCCTGATCGTAGCGCCATGCGGAAGAGTTGTCGATGACGACGCAGCCCTGCTGGCCGATCTTCGGCGACCACTTCTTGGAGACATCGCCGCCGGCCGACATCAGGCAAATATCCGTGTCGGAAAAATCGTAGTTTTCGAGGTTCGAGACCTTCAGCGTGCGGTCGCCATAGGACACTTCCGTACCCTGCGAGCGGGCGGAAGCCAGCGGCACGACTTCATCGGCGGGAAAACCGCGTTCGGCCAGGATATTGAGCATTTCGCGACCGACGTTGCCGGTGGCCCCTGCAATTGCAACTTTGAAACCCATGATCAAGCTCTCTTTCTGTCTCTCCTCTTTTTGGTGAGGTGGGAACCCGCATCAGATCGCGGCTTCCTCGATCCCCGGCCAAACCGGGGAGAGAGCGGTGGCCAGAGACGTCAGACGGTTTTAATCGTCGTTTTGGCCGTAATTCGGATAGAATGAGAAAGGCGCGGATCATCGCCGGCCAATTGTGCCGGTCCTTCCATGACAATCATGTGTGCAACATGCCTGCTCAAGGTCGTGCTC
Organism: Agrobacterium sp. NPDC089420; assembly: GCF_044900305.1. Lineage (NCBI taxonomy): Bacteria > Pseudomonadati > Pseudomonadota > Alphaproteobacteria > Hyphomicrobiales > Rhizobiaceae > Agrobacterium > Agrobacterium sp. NPDC089420. The sequence continues at coordinate 31,158 of NZ_JBJDMY010000017.1, forward strand.
CTTCTTCGCGAGAAGCTATTAGAAGGTTTCTCAGTTGTGTCAAGAAAAAAGGCGCGCTTCCGGCCGGCCGATGCGCGCTGGCAAAAACGGCCCTGCGACATTTTTGCACGTTATATATTAGACTAAAGTCATAATCCGAAAGCATTGCTCTTATTGGGGTTAATTTTCTGTCACTCTGCCACTCCGCGCATTGCAGCCGCAAGGCGAGTCCGGAGGAGAGAGATGGGCTCTGCAATGCGTCGATTGGACATCTGTGGAGGACAGAAAATGGCAAATGTTGCAGCCGCAAGCGGCGCCGCCCGTCCCATGACGGGTGAGGAGAAGAAGGTGATTTTCGCCTCTTCTCTCGGAACAGTCTTCGAATGGTATGATTTTTATCTGTACGGCTCGCTTGCGATCTATATCGGCGCGAATTTCTTCAGCCAATATCCGGAAACGACACGCAACATCTTCGCGCTTCTGGCCTTTGCCGCCGGCTTTCTCGTGCGCCCCTTCGGCGCGCTGGTCTTCGGCCGCCTGGGCGACATTGTCGGCCGCAAATATACCTTCCTCGTCACGATCCTCATTATGGGCGTTTCGACCTTCCTCGTCGGCATCCTGCCGAGCGCATCGCAGATCGGCATTGCAGCCCCGATCATCCTGATCATCCTGCGCATGCTGCAGGGCCTGGCGCTCGGCGGTGAATATGGCGGCGCCGCGACTTACGTGGCCGAACACGCGCCCAACGGCCGCAGGGGTTATTACACCTCGTGGATCCAGACGACGGCGACGCTCGGCCTGTTCCTGTCGCTGGTGGTCATCCTCGGCGTGCAGTTCGCACTCGGCAAGGAAGCCTTCGCCGCCTGGGGCTGGCGCATTCCCTTCCTCGTTTCGGTTCTGCTGCTCGGCGTATCGGTGTGGATCCGTCTGAAAATGAACGAATCCCCCGCCTTCAAGAAGATGAAGGAAGAGGGCAAGACCTCCAAGGCGCCGCTCAGCGAAGCCTTCGGCCAGTGGAAAAACGCCAAGATCGCCCTGATAGCCCTCGTCGGCGCCGTCATCGGCCAGGCCGTCGTCTGGTACACCGGCCAGTTCTATGCGCTGTTCTTCCTGCAGAGCATTCTGAAAGTGGATGGTCAGTCCGCCAATATCATGGTTGCGGCGGCCCTCATCCTCGGCACCGGCTTCTTCGTGCTGTTTGGCTGGCTGTCCGACAAGATCGGCCGCAAGCCGATCATCATGGCCGGTCTCATTCTCGCGATGCTGACCTATTTCCCGCTGTTCAAGGCGCTGACATGGGCGGGCAACCCGGCCCTTGCGCAGGCGCAGTCCAGCGTTCGCGCAACCGTGACCGCCGCCCCCGGCGATTGCAAATTCCAGTTCAACCCGACAGGCACGGCGAAATTCACTACATCCTGCGATATCGCCACCTCGTTCCTGACGCGCAATTCGGTTCCCTATGACGTCGTTACGGGAACGGCCGGTCAGCCGGCAAGCGTCAAGATCGGCGACGCCACGATCGCCAGCTACGACGCGATCGCGGCCGGTGCCAATGCGGCCGCACAGGACAGGGCCTTCCAGAAACAGGTCAACATCGCGTTGCACGACGGCGGTTACCCGCTGGTGCGCGGCGCAGCGCAGGTGCCGGACGCCAAGCTGGATGCCTTCATCGCCGCCAACCCGGAACTGAACCTCAATGCGGAAGCGGTTCGCACCACCGACAAAAAGATGGTTGCGACCGACAAGCTGGTGGCGGACAAGCTGCTGACACCGGCCGAGGCCGCCGGAGCGGCGGAAATGGCCGTCTACAGCATCGCCGGTGGCGGCGCCTTTGCTATGGTTGCCGATCCGGCTGCCGTGAACTGGGTGGTCATCATCGCGGTTCTGACCGTGCTCGTGATCTATGTGACGATGGTCTACGGCCCGATCGCGGCGCTGCTGGTCGAACTGTTCCCGACCCGCATCCGCTACTCCGGCATGTCGCTGCCCTACCACATCGGCAATGGCTGGTTCGGCGGCCTTCTGCCCGCCACCGCCTTTGCGATGAGTGCGGCGAAGGGCGACATCTATTATGGCCTCTGGTATCCGATCATCTTCGCGGGCATCACGCTGGTCGTCGGCCTGCTGTTCCTGCCGGAAACCAAGGATCGCGACATCCACGCCATGGATTGAGCCATAGCCTGATCGACATCTTTCGAAACCCGGCGCCCAGGCGCCGGGTTTTTTATTGCGCGGCACGCCGGAATATCGAAAGAGCCTGTCGCAGGGGGCTGTCATTCCGTCGCAGGCAAGACAAAATCAATATGAAGACAAAGCCCCCCTGAATAGGATATGACCCCCCTATATTATCAGGCAGAGGGAGAGCCATTTTGAGAATCGGGACGCCTAAGGAATTATATGAGGGCGAGGCGCGCGTCGGCATGACGCCCGACAGCGCGCAAGGCCTGCAGAAACTCGGATATGATTGCATTCTCGAAACCGGTGCGGGCAAGGCGGCTGGATTTTCCGACGACGCCTATCGCGCAGCCGGTGTGACGATCGTCGACAGCGCCGAAGCGCTTTTCGCCGGATCCGACATCATCGCCAAGGTTCGTCCGCCGGAAACGTCGGAGATTGATCGCCTGTCTTCGGACAAGACGCTGATCTCGTTCTTCTATCCCGCCCAGAACAAGGACCTTCTGGAGCAGGCCAGGGAAAAGGGCACAAATGTCATCGCCATGGACATGGTGCCGCGCATTTCCCGCGCCCAGAAGATGGACGCGCTGTCCTCCATGGCCAATATCGCCGGTTATCGCGCGGTGATCGAGGCCGGCAATAATTTCGGCCGCTTCTTCACGGGCCAGGTCACCGCCGCCGGCAAGGTGCCGCCCGCCAAGGTGCTGGTGATCGGCGCGGGCGTTGCCGGTCTTGCCGCCATCGGCACGGCCACCTCGCTCGGCGCCATCACCTATGCCTTCGACGTTCGCCCGGAAGTGGCCGAACAGATCGAAAGCATGGGCGCTGAGTTCGTCTATCTCGATTTCGCCGATCAGCAGCAGGATGGCGCAGCGACCGGCGGTTACGCCGCCCCCTCCTCGCCGGAATTCCGCGAGAAGCAGCTCGAAAAATTCCGCGAACTCGCGCCGCAGATCGATATCGTCATCACCACGGCGCTCATTCCCGGCCGCGACGCCCCGAAACTGTGGCTCGCCGACATGGTGGCGATGATGAAGCCGGGTTCGGTCATCATCGACCTCGCCGCCGAACGCGGCGGCAATTGCGATCTCACGGTTCCCGACAGCCGTGTCGTGTCCGACAATGGCGTCATCGTCATCGGTTACACCGATTTCCCGAGCCGCATGGCGGCGCAGGCCTCGACGCTCTATGCCACCAATATCCGTCACATGATGACCGATCTGACGCCGGCTAAGGACGGCAAGGTCGTTCACAACATGGAAGACGACGTCATCCGCGGTGCGACCGTTGCCTATCAGAGCGAGATAACCTTCCCGCCGCCGCCGCCGAAAATCCAGGCGATCGCCGCGCAGAAGCCGAAGGAAAAAGCCAGGGAACTTACGCCGGAGGAAAAACACGCCAAGGAACGGGCCGAGTTCAAAGCGCAGACGAAGAACCAGGTCGGGCTGCTTGTCGCCGGCACGGCCATCCTGCTGCTCGTCGGTCTTTATGCGCCGGCAAGCTTCATGAGCCACTTCATCGTCTTCGTGCTGGCCTGCTTCGTCGGCTTCCAGGTCATCTGGAATGTCAGCCACTCGCTGCACACGCCGCTGATGGCGGTAACCAACGCGATTTCCGGCATCGTCATCCTCGGCGCGCTGCTGCAGATCGGGTCCGGCAACTGGCTGGTGGTGATCCTCGCCTCGCTTTCCGTCCTGATCGCGACGATCAACATCGTCGGCGGTTTCCTCGTGACACGGCGCATGCTCGCCATGTTCCAGAAGTCGTAAGCCAAGCGGGGATCTTTTTAAATGACCATTGGTATCGTTTCCGCGGCCTATGTTGCCGCAGCCGTTCTCTTCATCCTCTCTCTCGGCGGTCTTTCCGGACAGGAAAGCGCCAAACGCGCCGTCTGGTACGGCATTGTCGGCATGGGCCTTGCCGTGGTCGCCACGGTCTTCGGGCCTGATGTCGGCATAGGCTTCATCGTGCTGTTGATGATCGCGGGTGGTTCCGTCCTCGGTTATTACGTCGCAAACCGCGTGCAGATGACCGAAATGCCGCAGCTTGTGGCAGCCCTTCACTCCTTTGTCGGCCTTGCCGCCGTCTTCATCGGCTTTAACGCCCATATCGAGGAAGCGCATGTCGCCTCGCTTGACGAGACCGCACGTTCGTTGCTGACCGGCTTTTCCGCCATCCTCGCCCACAAGACGCCGGTGGAACTGGCGATCATGAAGGTCGAGGTCTTCCTCGGCGTCTTCATCGGCGCCGTCACCTTCACCGGCTCGGTCGTCGCCTTCGGCAAGCTTGCCGGCAAGGTGGACGGCAAGGCGAAGAAGCTGCCGGGCGGACACATCCTCAATGCCGGCGCCGCAATCCTGTCGCTCGTGCTGCTCATCATGTATTGCAACGGCGCTGGAGCATGGACGCTGGTGCTGATGACGCTTGCCGCCTTCTTCATCGGTTACCACCTGATCATGGGCATCGGCGGTGCCGATATGCCGGTGGTGGTTTCGATGCTGAACAGCTATTCCGGCTGGGCGGCGGCGGCGATCGGCTTCACGCTCGGCAACGATCTCTTGATCGTCACCGGCGCGCTGGTCGGCTCCTCGGGTGCGATCCTGTCCTACATCATGTGCAAGGCCATGAACCGCTCCTTCGTCTCCGTCATTCTCGGCGGCTTTGGCGGCACCACGGGTCCGGCGATGGAAATCGAGGGCGAGCAGGTGGCAATCGACGCCGAAGGCGTGGCGGCGGCGCTCAACGATGCCGACAGCATCATCATCGTGCCGGGCTACGGCATGGCGGTGGCGCAGGCGCAGAGCGCAGTCTCGGAACTCACCCGCAAACTGCGCGCCGATGGCAAGACCGTGCGCTTCGCCATCCACCCCGTCGCTGGCCGTCTTCCCGGCCACATGAACGTGCTGCTGGCGGAAGCCAAGGTGCCTTACGACATCGTGCTGGAAATGGACGAGATCAACGACGACTTCCCCAATACCGACGTCGTCATCGTCATCGGCTCCAACGACATCGTCAACCCGGCAGCCCAGGACGATCCGAACTCCCCGATTGCCGGCATGCCGGTTCTGGAAGTATGGAAATCGAAGCTCGTCATCGTCTCCAAGCGCGGCCAGGGCACGGGTTATTCCGGCATCGAGAACCCGTTGTTCTACAAGGACAATACGCGGATGTTCTACGGTGACGCCAAGAAGTCGATCAACGATCTTCTGCCGCTGATCAAGTAATGAAAAGGGCGTTTCCGGGAGACCGGGAACGCCTTCGAATTTCTGAGAAACGACGATACTTTTCGTCCGTCATGCCGGACTTGATCCGGCATCCAGCCACGGCGCGTCTGCGACGTGAAAAGAGTCTTACGCGATCAAGGACTTGATCGCGCTGGACCCCGGATCAAGTCCGGGGTGACGGTGTACGGATGCTACGGCCGCGCCAAACGGAACCGTTCCGCGGGACTTTGTCGATAGACTGCCGCCACTTCCAACTTTCAAAAGACCGCGCTCAGAGCACCCGGTAGCGACGGTTGAAATACATCAGCGCCTCATCGCCTTCATTGATCTTCATATCCACAACCTCGCAGATCAGAATATCATGCGTGCCGCCGTCATGCGCCTCGCGGATGCGGCAGTCGAAGGAAACGAGCGCATCTTCCAGAACCGGAGCACCGGTTTCGAGCACGCCCCAGCTGCCGGCGGCGAAACGCTCTTCCGCCGGGGTCTTGCCGCCGAAAAGCGTGCTCAGCACTTCGTGATGCGCAGCGAGCGTGTTGACGCAGACGACGCCATTGGCGTTGACCACCCTGTAGGCGGAAGAATTGCGGTTGAGGCAGACGAGAAGCGTGGGCGGATTATCGGAAACGCTGCAGACGGCCGTCGCGGCAAAGCCGGCGCGGCCTGCCGCACCATCCGTGGTGACGATGTTGACCGCCGCACCGAGCCGCGCCATCGCGTTTCTATAATCGAGGCTGCGTTGCTCGGCAGTCTTCGTCTCCATTTCCGCTTCCTTTTCAAGAGACATCATCTGCATCTAACCCATCCTTCCTTAACAGGCCATCAAGCCAGCACGCAGGCGTCTTCAAAGGGAAGGCGCGGCAGACGGCCGAAGAGCTTCGACGGATCGCCATGGCCGAGATTGATCAGGAAATTGGACTTCCACGTCGTGCCGGCAAAAAACGCGGCATCCACCTTGCCCTTGTCGAAACCGGACATTGCCCCGGTATCCAGTCCCAACGAACGGGCGGCCAGGATGAGGTAACCCGCCTGCAGCGTGGCGTTGCGGAACGCCGTTTCCTCGGCCACGGCCGGGCTGGACGTGAACCACGACCGGGCATCGGCATGCGGAAACAGCACCGGCAGCTTCTCGTAAAATTCACCATCGATGGCGGCGATGACCGTAACGGGCGCCGCCATGGTCTTTTCCAGATTGCCGGAAGACAGCGCGGGCCGGAGCTTTTCCTTGGCTTCCGGACTGCGCACGAACACGAAACGCCCCGGCGAGCAATTGGCCGATGTCGGCCCCATCTTCGTCAGATCGTACAGGGCACGCAGCGTCTCGTCACTGATCGGCTTGTCCGTCCAGCCGTTATGGGTGCGTGCCTCGGTGAAAAGCGTTGCCAATGCCTCGGTGTCCAGTGCTTTCGTCATCTTGCTCTAAAATCCTGTCAGAATGTTGGGGTGGCCGGCAGAAGGAACTGCAAAAGCCATTTATTGAAAAGCTCGGGCTCGGTGATGTTGACCGCATGCGCTCCAAAATCGATAAGTCTGAGTTCGCCCTGCCGCAGACCCTCCGCCAGCCGCAGTGAACGTGTATAGGGCACCAGAAGGTCGTCTTTCGTCGCCACCACCAGCACCGGATTGTCGATCTCGCCAAGACGGGCATCGACATCGAAGGCCCTCAGCGCCGCAATACGCCGCAGCACATTCGTCTTGCCCTGGAAATGCGCGACGCCATGGGCATCGTCCCGCGCCAGCCGCTCCTGATGGTCCGACATCCAGGCCGCCGGATAAAGAAACAGCGGCTGGGCTTTGACAAAGGCCTCGACCCCGGATTTCTCCAGAAGCTCGATCCGCACATCGAAGCAGCGCCCGGAATGCGGATCGGCCTTGCTCCAGGCATTGATGAGAACAAGCCTGTCGATCAGATCAGGCTTGCGCAACACGATATCGAGACCGATCAGGCCGCCGAGCGCATGGCCCATGAAGTGGAATTTCTCGAGGTTCAACGCCGAAACGATGTCAAGCACATCATCCGCCATCGCCGATATGCCGCCCTCCTCCGGCACCTCGCCGCCGGTGCTGCCGGTTCCGCGATGATCGTAGGTGACGATCCGGAAATGATCGGAAAGGGCCTTAATCTGTGGGGTCCAGTAAGTGCCCGATCCCCCCAGCCCCGAAGACAGCAGGATAGTGGCCGCCTCGGCATCGGTCCGGCCATGAACCTCGAAATGCATCATCTGCCGCTTCGCCCTATTTGCCGATATGAGCGACGGTGGCGATTTCCACCAGCGCGTCGGGCTTCACCAGACCGCACTGGATGCAATAACGCGCCGGCTTGTCGCCGGGGAAATATTCGGCATAGACCGTGTTGACGGCCTGGTAATTGGCCCAGTCGGTGATGAAGATATGGTTCATCGTCACGTCTTCCATCGTGCCGCCGGCGGTTTCGATGACCGACTTGATGGTTTCCAGGACATGACGCGTCTGGGCGCTCGCATCGCCGACATGCACGACATTATTGTCCTTGTCGAAGGGCAGTGTGCCGGACACGTAAACCACGCCATCGGCAAGGGTTCCCGGCGAAAAGGGTGCGATGGGTTTGCTGGTACCGGCAGGCACGACGATCTTTTTCGGCATTTCGTTCTCCTCTTTGTGGTTGGATATCAAGCGCTGACGGGTGCGGCCTGCGAGATGACGCCGCAGAAATCGTTGACGGTGGCGACCCAGCCGAAAAACTTCTCGACATTGTAGACCGTCGCCTGCTGGATATAGTCCGGACCCAGATGATGCGTGGCATCCTCCAGCATCACCCCGAAATATTCGAGATGGAAGGCATCGCGCAGCGAGCTTTCGACGCAGACATTGGTGGCGATGCCGACAAAGACCAGATTACGGATACCGCGGGCGCGCAACACGCTGTCCATATTGGTATTGAAGAAACCGCTGTAGCGCGTCTTCGGCACCAGAATATCGCCGGGCTGCGGCTGCAGCTCATCCACGATGGCATAATCCCACGTACCCTTGGCCAAGAGCTGGCCCTGTAGTTCCGGCCTTTTACGCATTGTTTTCAGCGCATTGGACTTGTGCCAGTTGGGCGAGCCCGGGCCGCCCGCCTCGACATAATCCTTGTCCCAGCCATTCTGGAAATAGATGACCTGGACGCCCGCCGCCCGCGCCGCATCCAGCGTCTTCTTGATGTTGGCGATGGTGCCCTTGGCCCCGGAAATGTCGAAACCGGCAAGATCGACATAACCGCCCTCGGTCGAATAGGCATTCTGCATGTCGACCACGACAATGGCGGTCTCGCTGGGTTTGAGGGTGATCGGCTCCGGCCTTGCCGGAAGCGTCACACTTTCCGAACGGCTTTCCGGCCCCTTGTAACCCGCCACGACAGCTTCGCTCATTCCGCAGCCTCCAGTTCGGCCTGGACATGCGCCCGGCTCTTCATCAGCGGTTGCACATATTTACCGAATTTTTCGACGCCTTCGAGGAAATCGTCAAAGGTCAGCATCACGCCGCCCGTTCCCGGCACTTCGCTCATCTCGTCCAGCATCGCCGCCACTTCCTCATAGGAGCCGATCAGCGTTCCCATGTTGATGTTGACCGCCGACACGGGATTGGACATGTGCCGGACATTGGTGTCGGAACCGGATTTGGTATCGACCGCGCTTTGCAGCCCGAGCCACTTGATCGCGTCCTCATCCGCACCGGCCTTGTAGTGCTCCCATTTGGCCCAGGCATCTTCGGATTTTTCCTCGGCAAGGATCATCGTCAGCACCACGGATTTGACCTCGCGGCCGGTCTTCTCCGTCGCCGCCAGCAGGCGCTCATTGGTGGGCGCAAAGGCCTTGGGCGTATTGACGCCGACGCCGAAGCAGAAGCTGTAATCCGCGAACTTGGCCGAAAACGCCATGCCGGAATTGGAAGAGCCGGCGCAGATGAGCTTCACGTCCCCCTGCGGCACCGGCTTCATGCGGCAATCCTCCATCTGGAAGAACTTGCCCTTGTGGTCCGACTGGCCTTCCGTCAGCAGCTCTTTCAGAACAGTCGTATATTCACCCAGATATTCATAACGGTCGCCGAAATAGTCGTCCCCTGGCCAGAGGCCCATCTGGCTATATTCCGGCCGCTGCCAGCCGGTGATCAGGTTGATGCCGAAACGGCCGCCGGAAATGGAATCGATCGTCGTCGCCATGCGGGCCACGATGGCCGGCGGCATCACAAGCGTGGCGGCGGTGCCGAACAGCTTGATCTTGGAGGTGACGGCGGCAAGGCCGGCCATCAGCGTGAAGGATTCCAGATTATAGTCCCAGAATTCGGTCTTGCCGCCGAAACCGCGCAGCTTGATCATCGACAGCGCAAAGTCGAAACCATATTGCTCCGCCTTCAGCGTGATCGCCTTGTTCAGGTCGAAGCTCGGCTTGTATTGCGGCGCGTTTTCGGAAAGGAGCCACCCATTGTTCCCGATCGGGATAAAAACACCAACTTCCATTTTGCTGTTCCCTTTTTTGCATCAGGTATCTCCTGATTTGACAAAAGAGTAGCAGGTTCTGTGCCAGACCAAATAAAATAATTTTATCAAATGGATAAAATTTTGAGGCGCGCCGAGCCTTTACCAAAAGGTAAAATTTTTATCATTTGGTAAAAATATTTGCCTGTTTATTCGGCAAATATTGAGAGCGATACGTCAAAGGTGAGCAGCCCTCACCACAATCGCAGACCGATGTAAGAAACCCGAATGCTCTCCTCCGTCATGCCGGACCCGATCCGGCATCCAGCCACGGCGCGTCTGCGCCGTGAATAGAGTCTTTCGCGATCAAGGACTTGATCGCACTGGACCCCGGATCAAGTCCGGGGTGACGACGCTGAGGTGCTGAGACTCAATCAAACTCGCACACGCGACGGGGCACTTCTGCGCGATGAGGACAACAATCGCGCAGCTATGCCAAAAACTCAAGCCATCCGCTGCTGCGCATAGGCATGCACGGCCCGGAAGGCCTCTTCGGCGCCGGCGACGACGCGTTCTTCCTCTTCCACCGTCAGCGAAATTTCATCGAGTGCTGCGGTGAAGGTGCGCCAGTGCAGGCCGCGGCCTTCCGGAGCGCCGGCCAGATGGCGCGCGCCGAAGTCTTCATTCAGACCAAGCTTGGCCGCATCCTTCAGCAGGAAAGCAGCGCCGAGATTGGAGCCTTCCACCACATAAAGCCAGCCCATGGCCTCCGGCAGATCGAAGGTCGTTTCGGCGGTAAAACGGGGCTCCGCCGTTTCGGGAACGGCGAGGCCTAGATCGGCAAGGTCCTGCTCGATCATCGCCAGCCGGCGGCGGCCCTTGAGATCGGGCAGCAGGCCATCGAGCGTTGCATTGGAGAAAAAGACATCGAGATCGCGGTGGAAAAGATATTGCGTTTCGACAAATTTGCCGAAATTCTCGCGGCTTTCGAACGGCTTCGAGGCCATGATGAAAGCATCGAGATCGCCATGGGCACCGCGCGTCGCTGCCCTCAGGCGCTTGACACGGCTCTGTTCGATCTCTGCTACAGGCGCTGCCGGCTCCGCAATCGTCATGATGATGGTCCCTTAATCCCTTTATTCAGATTGCCTGATAAAAATCTTTACTCCAACAGTCAAATTTTATTTTCGCACGTGCCCCTCGCAGATGGAAGAGGCCTGACCCGCTCGCACCGCGACAGGCCCTTATCCCCCTGAACCGACACAATCATTCCTTGCCGGCTGCGCAAGCCCGCACCGCAGCCGCCTCTACGCGACATTCCTTCACAGTCGTCTTCCGATCAATCATATTGCAATTACCTCTTTACAACTAACATGTCAGTATGCCATCAATTTGCAGTCACCTTGGAGGAGCATCTTAATTGACCCAGAAATTCGGCCTTTCGGCAGCCCTGACAACCCCTTTCAAAACCGATGGAACGGTCGATATCGACGCCATGATCGCCCATGCCCGCCGCTGCCTTGCGAATGGCTGCGACAGCGTGACGCTCTTCGGCACCACCGGCGAAGGTTGCTCCGTCGGCAGCCGCGAACGGCAGGCCATCCTCTCCCGCTTCGTCGAGGCCGGCATTGCGCCGTCGCGCATCGTCACCGGCGTCCTGGTGGATTCCATCGAGGATGCGGCGGATCAGTCGACAGAAGCCCTGAAAGCGGGCGCCCGCAATATTCTTCTCGCCCCGCCCTCCTATTTCAAGAATGTCAGCGACGACGGCCTGTTTGCCTGGTTTTCGGCGGTCTTCGCCAAGATCGGCAAGGATGCGCGCGACATTCTCGTCTACAACATCCCTTCCGTGACCATGGTGACGCTGTCGGTCGAGCTGGTGGGACGGCTGAAAAAGGCTTTCCCCGGCATCGTCACCGGCGTCAAGGACTCCTCCGGCAACTGGACCCATACCGAGCGCCTGCTGAAGGAGCATGGCGACCTTGCCATCCTGATCGGCGATGAGCGTGATCTCGCCCGGGGCGTTCGCCTGGGCGGCCAGGGCGCGATCTCCGGCGTCGCCAATTTCCTGACGCAGGAAGTGCGCGCCATGGCCGTCGACGGCAAGGACGACCAGCGCGTCGAAAATCTTGTTGTGGAACTTCTGAAATTCCCGGTTACGCCCGCGGTCAAGGTGCTGGTATCACACACCACAGGGGAAACTATCTGGGCGGAGGTGCGCGCACCGCTCGTGGCCATTTCACCGGAAGACCGGCGGCGGATCGAAGGCGCTTTCGACGCGCTGTTTCGCAGGCAGGCCGCCTGAAAAAAGCTGAAGAAAGGCTGAGCATGGACGATACCGGCGAACAGACATTGCGGGAACGGGCGTATGAAAGCTTTACGCATCACCTTCTCTCGCGCGACGTTCGCCCGGGGCAATTCATCTCGCAACGCCGCCTCGTGGAATTGACGGGTCTGCCGCTGGGGGCGATCCGGGAGGCCATTCCACGGCTGGAGGCGGACGGGCTGATCAAGACCGTGCCGCAGCGGGGATTGCAGGTCGCCCATATCGACATCAACCTCATCCGCGAGGCGTTCCAGTTCCGTATTTTTCTCGAAAAGGAAGCCGTGGCGCTCTTTACCCGCTCGGCCTCCGATGAAGCGATTGCGAAGCTCGTAAAACAGCATCGTGACATTGCCGAAGCGGCGGAAACCGGCGGGGAATCGCCGGAGCTGGAGCAGCATGCCCAGCAGGTGGACTGGGGCATGCACGACGCCTTCATCGATGCGCTCGGCAATTCGATCATCTCGAATGCCTACCGCGTCAATTCCATAAAAATGCGCCTCATCAACCAGGAGCGCTTTCGCATCGCCGGCCATGTGAAGTCGGTGATGAAGGAACATCTCGCCATTCTCGAAGCCATCGAGAGGCGATCCGTGGAAGAGGCCGTCGAACGGCTGACCGCCCATATCCGCAACGCAAGGGACAGGGCGCTGGCGGTATAGGGCAATTCCGGAGAAGCCATGGGACGGCTTCAATTCGGGATTGCAGGAAAATAAGCAACAAGCCGGGGTGAGGAGAATTTCCGGCTAATCTGGAGGAGAACTGACATGACGCATTCATTGCTCAACCCCACGCGTCGCGCCTTTCTGGCAGGCACGGCCGCGATTGGCGGCAGCGCGATGCTCGGCATTCGCCCGTCATCGGCGGCGGTGAACTGGAAAAAACACGCCGGCACCACGCTTGAAGTCAACCTCGTCAAAAGCCCGCGCAGCGAAACGCTGATCAAATATCTCGGCGAATTCGAAGAGCTGACCGGCATCAAGGTCAATGCCGAGGCCACACCGGAACAGCAGCAGCGCCAGAAGGTGGTGATCGAGCTTTCCTCCGGCAAGCCGAGCTTCGATGTGGTGCATCTGAGCTATCACGTGCAGAAGCGCCAGTTCGAAAAGGGCAAGTGGCTGGCCGATATCAGCGGCTTTCTGAAGGATCCGTCGCTGACCGATCCGTCGCTCGCCGAAAAGGATTTCGCCGAAGCCGGCATGCTGTTCGCCAAGGATAGCGACGGCGTCTTGCGCTCGCTGCCCTTCTCGGTGGATTACTGGATCGTTTACTGGAACAAGGAACTCTTCGAAGCGAAGGGCCTGAAATATCCTGAAACCTTCGAGGAACTGGTGACGGCAGCGGAAAAGATCACCGATCCCGCAACCAACACCTATGGTTTCGTGGCCCGCGGCCTCAAGAACGCCAATACGCCGGTCTGGACCTCGCTGATGCTGGGTTATGGCGCAAAGCCGATCGGTGCGGATGGAAAGATCGACACCGAATCCAAGGAAGCGGTGGAAGCGGCAGCGCTTTACCAACGCCTGATGACCAAGGCAGCACCTCCCGGCGTCTCCGGCTTCAACTGGGCGGAAGCACAGTCGGCCTTCCTGCAGGGCAAGATCGGCATGTGGTTCGATGGCGTCGGTTTTGCGCCGCCGATCGAGAATCCGGAAAAATCGCGCGTGGTCGGCAAGGTCGGTTACGGCGTCATGCCGAAAGGCCCGGCAACCCAGGCCGCCGGCACGTTCGGCGATGGTCTCGGCGTGGTCGAAGCCAGCAGCAAGAAGGAAGCCGCCTACCTCTTCTGCCAATGGGCGATCTCGCATGAAATGGGCGCGCGCCTGCTGCAGGCCGGCGCCGGCGTTCCGTTCCGCCAATCCATCCTCGAGGACCAGAAGGTCCGCGAAGGCGTGAAGATGCCGGCCGCCTGGCTGGATGCCGTCGTCGGTTCCGGCAAGGTCTCGCAGCTTGCCCTGCCCGTCATCATTCCGGTGACGGAATTCCGCGACATCTACGGCGTCGGTCTCACCAACATGATCGGCGGCGCGGACCCGGCAGCTGAACTCAAAAAGGCGACGGAGCAGTTCGCACCCGTTCTGGCGCGTAGCGAGGGATAATGGCCTCCGTGAGCATCGAAAACACCAAGACGGGCGCAAGCCGGAGAGAAGGGAGCAGGCCGGCACGGCTTGCTCCCAACTACTGGCCCTTCGTCATACCGGCACTCGTCGTCATTTCAGCGGTGATCGTTTTTCCCTGGGTGTTCACCCTCTGGATGAGCGCGCATCGCTGGACGCTCGGGCAGGAGCAGAGCTTCATCGGTTTCGAGAACTACATCAGGCTCGCCAGCGACGCCCGGTTCTGGGAATCGCTGTGGCACACGCTCATCTATACCGTGCTGTCGGTCGTCGCCCCGCTCATTCTCGGAACATTGGCGGCGCTGGTTTTCGATGCGCAGTTTCCGCTGCGCGGTTTTCTGCGCGGCGTCTTCGTGATGCCGATGATGGCGACCCCGGTCGCCATCGCGCTGGTCTGGACCATGATGTTCCACCCGCAGCTCGGCGTCCTGAACTACCTGCTGTCCTTCATCCACATCGGCCCGCTGGAATGGATCTACAACCAGTCCACCGTCATTCCTTCGCTGGTGCTGGTGGAGACCTGGCAATGGACGCCGCTCGTGATGCTGATCGTGCTCGGCGGTCTGGCCGCAGTACCGCGCGAACCCTATGAAAGTGCGGAAATCGACGGCGCCAACGCCTGGCAGAAGTTCCGTTACCTGACGATGCCGATGATTGCGCCCTTTCTGATGATCGCCGTCATCATCCGCTCCATCGACGCCGTCAAAAGCTTCGACATCATCTATGCGATGACGCAGGGCGGACCCGGAACGGCGTCCGAAACCATCAACATCTATCTCTACAACACGGCCTTTGCCTATTACGACATCGGTTACGGCTCGGCCATGGCCGTGGTGTTCTTCATCATCATCGTGGCGCTCTCCTTCGTGCTTCTGATGGTGCGCCAGCGCTCGCAATGGAACGAGATGGAGGATCGCTGATGTCTGCAAAAATCCTGAAACGCAAGACGCTTGATCGCATCGGCCTTTTCTTCGTGGCGCTGGTGATGATCTCGCCGGTCATCCTGTTCTTCATCTGGATGATCTCGCTATCGCTGAAATATGAAATCGACAACGGCGCCTATCCACCGATCCTGATCCCCGAACGTTTTGCCTGGTCGAACTATGTGAAGGTGTTCGAGGAGAATAATTTCTTCCTCTATTTCTGGAATTCGGTGCTTGTCACCGGTGCGGCCACCATTCTCGCACTGGTGATCGGCGTGCCCGCCGGTTACGGCATCGCAAGGCTGAAGGCGGAAAAATCCGCCGTCGTCATCATGATCGCCCGCATGACGCCCGGCCTCTCCTTCCTCATTCCGCTGTTCCTGCTGTTCCAATGGCTGAACCTCCTGGGCACGCTCTGGCCGCAGATCATCATCCACCTTGTGGTGACGGTGCCGATCGTCGTCTGGATCATGATCGGTTATTTCGAGACCACCCCGAAGGAGCTGGAAGAGGCGGCAAGCATAGACGGCGCGTCCTCCTGGCAGGTGTTCCGGCTGGTGGCGCTGCCGATCGCCAAGCCCGGCATCGTCGTCTCGTTCATCCTCGCGGTGATCTTCTCGTGGAACAACTTCGTCTTCGGCATCGTGCTGGCCAGCCGTGAAACGCGCACCCTGCCGGTCGCGGTCTACAACATGCTGTCCTTCGAACAGGTCAGCTGGGGACCGCTGGCCGCAGCCGCGCTCATCGTCACGCTGCCGGTGCTGCTGCTCACCATGTTCGCACAGAAACAGATCGTGGCGGGTCTCACCGCCGGCGCCGTCAAGGGCGGCTGAACCAACCAATCAGGGCATTCCATGCCCTTACTCTTTTAACGCAATTCCGGACGCGCTTTTGCTGGAATTGCTCGTAACGGGAACCTGCACATGGCACCGGTCAATATTCAAAATGTCCAGAAGCGTTTCGGCTCCGTCAACGTCATCCATGGCATCGATATCGATATCAAGGACGGAGAATTCGTCGTGCTCGTCGGCCCCTCCGGTTGCGGCAAATCCACCCTGCTGCGCATGATTGCGGGTCTGGAAGAAGTGAGCGACGGCGAAATCCACATCGGCGCGCGCGAGGTAAGCCATCTGCCCGCCCGCGACCGCGATATCGCCATGGTCTTCCAGAACTACGCGCTTTATCCACACATGACGGTCAAGGACAATATGGGCTTCGCGCTGAAGCTGAAGAAGGTGAGCGCGGACGAAACCAGGGCCAAGGTAGACAGGGCCGCCGCCATTCTGGGGCTGGAAAAGCTGCTGGACCGTTATCCGCGCCAGCTTTCCGGCGGCCAGCGCCAGCGCGTGGCCATGGGCCGGGCGCTGGTGCGCGATCCGCAGGTCTTCCTGTTCGACGAGCCGCTTTCCAACCTCGACGCCAAGCTGCGCGTGCAGATGCGCGGCGAGATCAAGGCCATGCACCAGCGCATCGGCACCACCACCATCTACGTCACCCACGACCAGGTGGAAGCCATGACCATGGCCGACAAGATCGTGGTGCTGCATGACGGTGTCATCGAACAGATCGGCGCGCCGCTCGAGCTTTACGACAATCCCGCCAATCTCTTCGTTGCCAGTTTCATCGGTTCGCCCGCCATGAATTTCATTCGCGGCCGGGTGGAGGAAGGCGTCTTCCGCACGGCGAAAGGCCTCAGCCTGCCGCTGCCCGTCCATGCCGATATCGGCAAGCTCGGCGGCCGCGACCTCGTCTACGGCGTGCGGCCGGAACATATCCGTGCCACCGAGACCGGCATCGAAGGCCGGGTCGAACTGGTCGAAGGCACCGGCTCGGAAATCTACGCCAAACTCAACTGCAAGGGCGACGACATCGCCTGCCTGTTCCGCGAACGCCTCAATGTCCGCTTCGGCGATACGATCCACATTGCCATCGATCCGGCAACCGTGCATCTGTTCGACAAGGATAGCGGCAAGCGTCTCTGAACAGGGCAGGAGCAAAGACAATGGTAAAGGAAACGGGCGGCAAGCATGTGCTCTGCGTGGGTGCCGCCGTGCTCGACACCCTGTTTCGCGTGGCAGACATGCCGAAGGGCGAAGGCAAGGTCCTGCCCTATGAGATGCTGCAGATCGCCGAAGGCATGGCGTCGAGCGCCGCCTATGCCGTGCATCGCATGGACGGCCGCGCCAGCCTGTGGGGTGCGGTGGGCGACGACGAGACCGGCGCCCGCATCCTGCGCGACCTTGCCGAAAGCGGTATCGATGTTGCCGGCATGACGCTGGCCGCCGGCGCGCGCTCGGCACTGTCGACGATCATCATCGACGACCGCGGCGAGCGGCTGATCGTGCCTTTCTACGATCACCGGCTGCATGCGAAAAAACGTGCCTGCACGCCGGAGGATATTGCTCCTTTCGATGCCGTCCTGGTGGATGTGCGCTGGCCGGAACTGGCGCTCGATGTGCTGACCGTGGCGCGTGCGCTTGGCAAACCCGCCATTCTGGATGGCGACGTGGCACCGGTGGAGACGCTGGAAAAGCTCGCCCCTGCCGCAACCCACATCGTCTTTTCCGAACCCGCCGCCGCCCGGCTGACAGGGCTTGAAACGGTGAAAGACATGCTGCCAGTGCTGCATTCCCGCTATCCACAGACCTTCATCGCCGTCACCGCCGGCCCGCAAGGCTGCTGGTGGACGGAAGCCGGCGATCCGGCAGTGCATTTCCAGACGACGATGCAGGTCGAGGCGGTGGACACGCTGGCGGCGGGCGACATTTTTCACGGCACGTTTGCGCTGGCGATGGCTGAAGGCATGCAAAGCCGCGCCGCCATCCGCCTCTCCTCCGTTGCCGCCGCGCTCAAATGCACCGTCTTCGGCGGCCGCATCGGCGCACCGACGCGCGAAGAGACGGAAGACGCGATGCGGCAATGGCTGGAGCGTGAAGGCGAACCCGCGCTGCGCGCCTCCTGAGCGCATCCATTGCCCGCATAAAACTATTCCATTTTTGCGATGCCGTTTCACGGCGAACTAGGCTAACGTTCGGGCAGGCAAGGCTTTTCGCAAGCCGCGCCCACTCCAGTTTCAGCCTGCATTCCGCAAAAGTGATCGCCCGATGCATCAGACGACCCGCCCGAGATTGCGCGATATCGGTTTCCGGCCCGGCCATTTCGAAACCGGTCCGCTCAACGCCATTACCGATGTCGCAGGCGTGGCCATCGGCCATTCGACCGTCATCGAGGGCGAGACGATCCGCACCGGAGCAACCGCGATCCTGCCGCATGGCGGCAATCTGTTTCAGGACAAGGTGCCTGCCGCCTTCGCCGTCTATAACGGCTTCGGCAAATTTGCCGGCTCCACCCAGATCGAGGAACTCGGCGAACTCGAAACACCCGTTATCCTCACCAACACGCTGGCGACCGGCCGGGCCATCGAGGCGATCAACCGCCATACGCTGGCGCAGCCGGGCAATGAAAAAGTCGTCTCGATCAATGCCGTTGTCGGCGAAACCAACGATTCCCGCCTCAACGACATCCGCGCCGGCCACCCGACGGTCGATGAGATATCAGCCGCGCTGCAGAACGCGGCCACAGGCCCGGTGGCCGAGGGCGGCGTGGGTGCCGGAACCGGCACGGTGGCCTTCGGCATGAAAGGCGGCATCGGCACCGCATCCCGCGTCGTCACCATCGCCGGAACGACCTATACGCTCGGCATTCTTGTCCAGTCCAACTACGGCGGCCATCTGCTGGTCTGCGGCACGCCCTATGTCAGCCCTGACCATAAGGACAAGGACGGCTCGATCGTCATCATCATCGCCACCGACGCGCCGCTCTCATCCCGCAATCTGAAGCGCCTCGCCGCCAGAAGCTTCGGCGGGCTGGCGCGCACGGGTGCCGCACTCAGCAATGGCTCCGGAGACTATGCTCTGGCATTTTCCACCGATGAGCGGCTGCGCCGCACGCCTGCGCGCCGCAAGGCGGTGGCGGAATATCCTGAGCTTTCCAACGATGCGATCTCGCCGCTCTTCGAGGCGGCGATAGAGGCAACCGAAGAGGCGATCCTCAATTCGCTCTGCACGGCCAATACGACAACCGGCTTTAATGCCGGCACCGGCAAGGCCTCCACGGTGAAGGCCATCTGCGTCGACGCCCTTAAAACCCTTCTTTCAGCCTGACTTTTCCAGACGGAGTTTTCATGACCAGCCCATCCGGCCGCATCGTTTACGTCAACGGCGAATTCCTGCCCGAGGCCGACGCCCGCCTTTCCATCTTCGACCGCGGTTTCCTGTTCGGCGACGGCATTTATGAGGTTACCTCCGTTCTGGAAGGTAAGCTGATCGACAGCGACCTGCACATGGCCCGGCTGGAGCGCAGCGCCCGTGAGATCGACGTGGCTCTTCCTGTCACAACGAAAGAGATCGTCGAGGCCGAACGCCGCCTGATCGCCGACAACGACCTCGTCGAAGGCATGATCTACCTGCAGCTGACGCGTGGCGCCGAAGACCGCAACTTCCTGTTCTCCGCCGACCTGAAGCCGACGCTCGTCATGTTCACCCAGGCCAAGAAGCTGATCGGCACCCCCGTTGAGGAAGCCGGCATCGCCGTCAAATCCGTTCCCGACCAGCGCTGGGAACGCCGCGACATCAAGACCGTCTGCCTTTTGCCGCAGGTCATGGCCAAGCGCATCGCCAAGGCCGAAGGCTGCGACGAGGCCTGGATGATCGAGGATGGTTTCGTCACCGAAGGCGCATCCTCGACCGCTTATATCGTCACCGCCGATAAGAAGATCATCACCCGCGGCAACAGCAACAAGACCCTGCCCGGCTGCACCCGTCTCGCCGCCCTGCAACTGGCCAGGGAAGCCGGTTTCACGCTGGAAGAGCGCCCCTTCACGCTGGACGAAGCGCTGAATGCCGATGAGGCCTGCCTGACAAGCGCCTCCAACTTCGTCGTCTCGGTGACGAAGATCGACGGCAAGCCGGTGGGCAACGGCAAGCCCGGCCCGATGGTGAACCGCCTGCGCGCGCTTTACCTCGAAAACGCCCGCCGCACGGCGATCTGAGACCGAAAGCGTTTGTTCCGTCGCTTTTCCCGGAAATGCTCTAGCCTTCGAGAACCGCCCAGATGCGCTCGACCACGGGCCGGCGGTTCTCCTTGGAACGATAAAGCCTGATATCGACGGCAATATCGAAACTTTGATCGGCGGCGCGCACCAGAGCGCCGCTATCCAGCTCGTGCCGCATCAGGCTTTCCGGCACCCAGGCCACACCCCAGCCGGCCATAGCCATGGCTTTCAGCCCCACCGACATGCTGCCCTCATGCACCCGCTCGAATTGCGGCAGCCGCGCGCTCAGGAGATCGCGCAGCAACGGCCCGAAGAACGAGGCCTTTTCATAATCGAGATAGGCAAAGGGTTTTCCCGCATTTTCCGACAGCGCATGCAGCGGCGAGCCATCTTCCGCCGGCGCGGAAACGGGAATGATGTTTTCCGCACCCAGCACACGGAATTCAAAGGTCTGCGCATCGAGCAGCATCGGCACTTCGGGATGGGCATAGGTCAGAAGGAAATCGCTCTGCCCGTCCACCAGCGAATTGAGGTTTTCCTCCATGCTGCCGGAATCCGGCCGCAGAACCGAAAACAGCGGCCCCGCCTTCTCGTTCACCCGTTTCAGCCAGTCGGGAAAAAAGGTGAAGGACAGGGTATGCAGGGCCGTCAGCCGAACGGTCTTGGCATCGGCCCCCTCTTCCTGCAGCAGGGTGCGCCGTGCATGATAAAGCTGCTTCAGCGTCTCCTGCGCCACCGGCACGAACTTCACGCCCGCCTCGGTCAGCCGCGACGGATAGGAGGCACGGTCGACCAGCGTCGCACCCACCCAGGCCTCCAGCTGCTTGATGCGCCGGCTGAAAGCGGATTGCGTCACATGTCGCTCATCCGCCGCCTTCGAGAAATTGAGCGTTCCGGCCAGCGCCAGGAAATCCTCGAGCCATTTGACTTCCAAGGGCCTGTTCTCCCACACAGATGTCGTCCCGGCCTGCCGGGAACACAGCTCTTTATTAGGAGGAATGGAAGCTGATTGAAACCCGTCAGAAATTTCAGGCTGTTGAGGAAATAGCCCGAACTTTGCTTCCGTCATCCTCGGGCTTGCCCCGAGGATCCACAACCCTTTGAAATCAATGGATCCTCGGGACAGGCCCGAGGATGACGCCGAATTTGTGGGGCGCGACGAGGTCGATCTCCGTCGTCAGTGGCCCCTCGAATATTCAATCATCCGCGCCCGGCTGGAAACCAGCTCGATCCGGTCGTCGCCCAGACGATTGAGGCAAACGCGCTTCGTCCATGGCCCATCAATCAAGGTGAAGAGGAAACGGCCATTGCCGAGCGCTGTCAGCGGCATGCTGCGGCGCGTGGGGCCGATGCCCATCGTCAGCGACGAACCGCTGATTGAAAATTCAGCCCCCTCATCCGAGCGCCACGAGCCCGAAAGATCATCCGGCACGACATGCTGGCCGACCGGCAGGAATCGGCGGGCGGCGTGGCCGGCCTCGCCGACAATCGCATCGCCCTCAAGCCTCAGACGCATGGGCGACGATGCCGAACGCGACGATACCCAGCCATCGACATCTTCATAAAGCGTATCGTCACCATCGATGAAGGTGGATGTGCTGCCCTTGATCTCCAGCCACCACGGCCCGCTTTCGGTGACATAGAGGCCATCCGGCAGGCTGGCGGCCGGCTTGGGCAAAGGCAGGCCGGTGAGGGCCGCCATGCTTTCCAGCGCGATCTTGAAACCGTTGGTATCCTCGCGGTTCGACACCACGACGAAGCCAGTGCCGTTTTCCGGATCAAGCAGGAAATAGGTCTTGTAGCCGGGATGTGAACCGCCATGGCCGACGAAGCGCCTGTCGCCGAGATGCGACCAGCGCAGGCCGAGGCCATATTCGCTCATCCGCCCATCGGCGAGCGGTCGTTCAGCCGAAAGCGCGTCAAGAACACCCGCGAAGCTTCCCTCGCTCCGCATCAGCCACTGCAGCCAGCGGGTGAGTGCTTCGGCACTGCCGGCAAGGCTGCCGGAAGCGGAAATATGCAGGCCGGCCGCCGAAAGCTGCCAGTTGTCTTCAGCCTTCCAGTAACCCGGCGCCAGCCCGTCGACCGGATCGTTCCAGACATCCGGCGCCTTGAGGAACACGCCAAAGGGGTCGGCAATCTGCGTCTGCACGAAATCATCGAAACGGAAACCGCAACGCTCCAGCGCCGCTTCCACCAGGCGGTAACCCGTATTGGAATAGGAAACCTCGCTGCCGGCCGAAAAATTCAGCCGGGTGAGCCGCGACAGATAATCGAGAAGCGGTCCGGCCTTCGTTTCGGTATAGACGGAAAGGCCAAGCAGCGACAGGCATTCGCGCGTATCCGGCAACCCGCCGCTCATATCCAGCGCCTGCCCGACGGTGACATCGCGAAGCGGCGGCTGCAACTCCGGCAGATGTTTGCCGAGCGGATCGTCAAGCCCGATCAGATCGGAATGGGCCAGCACCATGGCGCAGAAGGCATGTTTGGTGACCGAGGCATAACGCACCACGCTTTGCGGCGTGAAGGGCGCGAAGGTCGAGAGGCTCTCGACACCGCCCGCGTGGGCGAAACGGATGCCATCGAGATCGAAACCGATGACCGCCCCGCCCGGCTCGTTGCCCGACCATTGCGAGACGAAGCTCTTGGAAAGGGTTGAAGCGGCGTTCCAGTCGAATTGCTGTGGCATGGTTGGGTCTCTTATGTCTTCAATAAGTGCCGTGGAGACCTGGGAACGGACGCGGCATATTTGACGTCATTCTCGGGCCTGATCCGTGGATCCACCTTTTTCGAGTGCATCGATCCTCGCCTCAAGGGCGAGGATGACGGAGAAAACCTGTTAGCCTCCCCCTTATCCCAAGACCGACCTCAGGCCGGTTCTTCCAGCCTGATGCTCAGGCTACGCAGCTCTTCCGTATGCGGATGTTTCGTGCGGCCCTCGCGCAGATCGCCGGCACTCAGCTGCTCCACCATGTCTCCATTCAGCATCACGCCAACCTGCGGGCACAGATGCGCGATGACCGCCAGATTGTGGCTGACGAGAATATAGGTGAGGTTGCGCGCCGCGCGCAGGTCCTGCAACAGGTTCAGGATTTCCGCCTGTACCGAAACATCGAGCGCCGAGGTCGGCTCATCGAGCAGCAGCACCTCAGGGTCGGCAATCAGCGCGCGGGCAATCGCCACGCGCTGGCGCTGGCCGCCGGAAAGCTGGTGCGGAAAACGGAAGCGCACGGCCTGCGGCAGAGCGACATCAGACAAAGCCTGCTGGATGCGCTTTTCGATATTGTCCATGCCGTGCACCAGCGGCAATTCGCTGAGAATGCGGTCGATGGTCTGGCGCGGATGCAGTGAGCCATAGGGGTCCTGAAACACCATCTGCACCTGCCGGAAAAATTCCGGCGTCCGCCTGAGCGGCGCATCCTTGCCGGCAAAGGCGATGCGGCCTTCCCAGCTTTCATTGAGGCCCGCCATGGCGCGCAGAATGGTGGACTTGCCCGAGCCGCTTTCGCCGACGATGCCGAAGCTGCCGCCCCTCTCCACCGAAAAGGACACGCCCTTTACGACTTCGCGGTCGCCGAACTTGATACGAAGATTATCGACGTCGATCATTGGCTGGACCACGCTGCATCACGGTTGAGAACGGGAAGACGCTCGCGCGGATGCGTCAGCGAGGGAATGCAGTTCAGAAGTCCCTTTGTATAGGGATGTTCGGCTTTGAGGAGTTCGGACGCCTTCAGCTCCTCCATCACTCGGCCGGAATACATGACGGCCACGCGGTCGCAGAAATGCGAAACCAGCGGCAGGTCGTGGCTGATGAGGATAAGGCCCATGCCGCGTTCCGATACAAGTTCCTCGAT
This sequence comes from Agrobacterium sp. NPDC089420, assembly GCF_044900305.1. Taxonomy (NCBI): domain Bacteria; kingdom Pseudomonadati; phylum Pseudomonadota; class Alphaproteobacteria; order Hyphomicrobiales; family Rhizobiaceae; genus Agrobacterium; species Agrobacterium sp. NPDC089420. Next base: position 55,244 of record NZ_JBJDMY010000017.1, read on the forward strand.
CAGCCGCAGGATTTCCGCCTGCACCGTGGCGTCGAGCGCGCTGGTCGGCTCGTCGGCGATTAGGAGTTCGGGATCGGGCGCAAGCATCATGGCGATCATCACGCGTTGGCCCATGCCGCCGGAAACCTCATGGGCGTAAGACGAGGCGACCTGACGCGGATTGCGGATCTTCACCTGATCGAGCAGGCCGATGGCCGCTTCCATGGCGGCCCGCTTGCTGCCGCCCTTATGGGCGCGCCAGGCTTCGGCCACCTGCGCCCCCATCGTCTTGACCGGGTTCAGCGAATATTTCGGGTCCTGCAGGATGAAACCCGCCCGCTTGCCGCGGATCTGGCGCATTTGCCTTTCGCTGGCGGACAGCACGTCTATACCGTCGAAGGCGAGCTTGTCGGCGCGGATATCCGCATTGGAGGGCAGAAGCTTCATCAGCGCACGCGCCGTCAGGCTTTTTCCCGAACCGGATTCGCCGACAATGCCGAGCTTTTCAGTGCCGAGCTTCATGGAGACACCACGCACCGCCTCAAAACGGCTGGTGCGGGTCTGGAAGGCGATCTTCAGATTTTCGATTTCGACCAGCATGGCTCAATGTCCCTTCGGGTCGAGAACGTCGCGCAAGCCATCGCCAAGGAAATTGAAGGCGAGCGAGACGAGGAAGATGGCAATGCCGGGAATGGTGGCGACCCACCATTGTTCGAAGATGAAGCGCTTGGCCGTCGCAATCATCGCACCCCATTCCGGCGAAGGCGGCTGTGCGCCCATGCCGAGGAAGCCGAGGCTTGCGGCGGTGATGATGATCGAACTCATGTCGAGCGTGATGCGCACGATAAGGCTCGGCACGCAGAGCGGCGCAATGTGCCGGGCAATGATGCGCCAGGCGGAAGCACCGGTCAGCCGGTAGGCCGCAACGAAATCGCTGCCGCGCACCGTCATGGTTTCGGCGCGCGCCAGACGCGCATAGGGCGGCCATGCGGTGAGCGCGATGGCGAGAATGGCGCTTTCGACGCCAGGCTTCAGCGCCGCAACGAAGGCGAGCGCCAGAATGAGGCGCGGGAAGGCCAGGAACACATCCGTCACCCGCATCAGCACCGTATCGACGAGGCCGCCGAAATATCCGGCGATGCAGCCGATGGCGAGCCCGATGGGTGCTACGAGAACGACGACGGCAATGACCATGCCGAGCGTGACGCGGCCGCCGTAAAGAATACGCGAGAGAATGTCGCGACCCAGCTCATCCGTGCCGAACCAGTGTGCGGCGCTCGGAAATGCCAGGCGGTTGCCGAGGTTCTGCGTCGCCGGATCGTAAGGCGCAAGCAGCGGCGCCAGAAGCGACAGGGCGATGAAGAGGACGATGATCGTCAGGCCGATCACCGCCAGCGGATTGGACTTGAGGTTGAGCCAGATGCGATACCGGTTGCCCCAGGCGGCCTGTGTTCGCGAATGCGGCGTCTCGTCCAGCGCCCAGTTTCTGAAATTAGCTAACATCATCGAACGCGAGGATCCATAACTCTGTAAAGCACGTCTGCGAGCAGGTTGAGGGCGACATAGATGAAGCCGATCAACAGGGTTGCTCCGACGACGGGGTTCATGTCCGCGTTCATGAGCGAGACGGTGAGATATTGGCCAAGACCCGGCCAGCTGAACACGGTTTCCGTCACCACTGCACCTTCGAGAAGGCCGGCATAGGTGAGCGCGAGAACCGTAACGAGCTGCACGGCGACCGTCGGGAAGGCATGGCCCCAGATCACCGTCATGGCCGAAAGCCCCTTGGCGCGGGCGGTGATGACATATTCGCCCTTCAGCGCATCGATCATGAAGGCGCGCGTCATGCGGGTGATATAGGCCATGCTGAAATAGGCGAGAATGCAGACCGGCTGCACCATATGGGCGATGGCGTCGTAAAAGGCGTCCCAGTCGCCGGCAAGCAGCGTGTCGACCGTCATCAGGCCAGTGACCTGCGTGATCATGCCGTCATAGATGATGTCCTGCCGGCCCGGCCCCGGTGCGACGCCAAGCGTGGCGTAAAAGACCAGCAGCGAAATCAGCGCCAGCATGAAAACAGGCACGGAATGTCCGGCAAGGCAGACGACGCGAATGACCTGGTCGGTCAGCTTACCCTGCTTCACGGCCGCCCAGACACCGAGCGGAATGCCGATCAGCGCGGCCAGAATGAGGGCTGCGGTGGCAAGTTCGAAGGTGGCGGGGAAAACGCGCTTGATATCGATCCAGACCGGATTGCGGGTCAGGATCGAATTGCCGAAATCGCCATGCAGAACCTGCGTTACATAATGGAAGAACTGCACGACCAGCGGCTGGTCGAGGCCCATTTCGGCCCGCACCCGCACGATGACGTCTTCGGGCGCGTTGTCGCCGACCGCCGCAATGACGGGATCGACAGGCATAACGCGCCCGATCATGAAGGTGATGACCATCAAACCGAACAGCGTCAGGATGACGCTGCCCAGTATCGACGATATGCTTTTAACGCGCTTGTTCAATGTCACGCTTTCTTCGCATCGTGGTAGGAATTGCCCTCGGAGAGAACGCCGAGTTCGAAGCCGGAAACGCCCTTGCGGAAGGCCGCTGTCTTGGTGGTCTGGAACATGAACACGAAGGGGCTGTTTTCCATGTGCTCGCGCTGCAGGGCTTCATAAAGCTCGACGCGCTTTGCCGGGTCCTTCTCGTCACGGGCGGCTTCCGCCTTGGCGGCGAAGTCGTCGTTCTTGAAACGCGAACGCCACAGGAAGGGCTTCGACTTGGCGTCGTCGCCATTGTCCTTGTTGATGTTGAAGACATCGGCGTTGGAATGCGGATCGAAATAATCCGTACCCCATGCCGAAAGCGCCATCTGGTGCTCGCGGGCACGCATCTTGGTCAGAACCTGGCGGTTTTCAGCAGACTGCAGACGCACCTTGATGCCGATATCGGCAAGGTTGGCCTGGATGGCCTGCGCCAGATCCGGGTATGGCTGGGCGGAATAGTGGTCCATGCTGATCTCGAAACCGTCGGCAAGGCCGGCTTCCGCCATCAAAGCCTTGGCCTTTTCGACATCGCGCTGGAACGGAATGTCGTTAACGGCGCCGGGAAAACCCTTCGGCTCGAAGCTCTGGTGGATCTCGTGCGTCAGCGGCACGATGTTTTCCTGCATGCCCTTGTAGTCCAGCGCCCATTTGATCGCCTGCCAGACCTGCGGCTTGGCAAGGTTCTCATTGCCCTGGTTGAGCGAGATCAGAACCAGCGAGGCGATGGACTTGCGCTCCAGCTCGATATTGGCGTCGTTCTGCACGGTGCGCAGCTGCTCGGAGGTCAGATCGCGGGCAATGTCGATATCGCCCTTCTGCAGCATCAGCAGCTGGGAAGACGGATCGGTCACGTGACGCAGCACGATACGCTTGATATTGCCCTTGTAGGGGCCGTTCGGGTTGACCGCGAGCGCGACGCTTTCGCTCGGCTTCCAGGCCTGCAGCATGAAATCGCCGGAGCCGGCGCTGTTCTTCTGCAGCCAGCCATTGCCGAGGTCTTCACCCGATGCATTGGCGAGAACCGCCTTCTTTTCAACGATCGCGCCGATATTGGCGGAAAGGCAATATAGCAGGAAGGAGATGGCGGTCGGCTTTGCCGTCGTCAGCTTCACCGTCTTGTCGTCGGCGGCAACGATGGTCGTCTCGGCATTCTCAGGCGTGAAGCCGAACTGGCTGATGATGAAGGCCGGGCTCTTGTTCATCTTGATGGCGCGCTGCAGCGAGAAGGCAACGTCTTCCGCGGTCACTTTCTCACCGCTCGCGAAGGTCGCTTCGTCACCGATCACGAAGGTGAAGACCTTGCTGTCCGCATCGGCTTCCCAGGATTTCGCAACGACCGGATCGACCTTGGTGGAATCCTCGCGGTTGGCGCGCACCAGCTTCTGATACATGTTGGAGATGATTTCACCGCCGACGGCCTCGAAACCTTCATGCGGGTCAAGGCTCGTCATATTGTCCAGCTGCTGGGCGACAACCAGAATATCCTTCGGCGTCGCGGCAAAGGCCGGAATGCGCGCATAGGACAGGAACGGTACGGCGGCACCGGCGATCAGCAGGTTGCGTCTTGAAATCATTGAAAATCCCCTTTCGGACCTTATTTTTCGGAAAACGGTATGGGTTTGCCCCAATCCAGTCATTTTTTTTATGTTTTCCCGCGATTACCACGAGCAAACGAGGCCCGACCAATTCCAAATTTGGCAGAGCCTATGCACGGATTGCATTTGCTCCCGCCTTGACCTTTCCTCTACCAATTCCGAAAACTCTCCCGCAGGCGCGCCCGCGCCCTCCCCGTATCCGAAGGTGAATGACCATGACCGATCAGAAAACCGTACCCGTCTTCGACGGCCACAACGACGTGCTCCTGCGGTTATGGCGATCGGGCAATGCCTCTCCCGAAACGCTTCTCATCGAAGGGGATACCGTCGGCCACATCGACCTGCCGCGTGCGAAGAAAGGCGGCCTTGCCGGCGGCCTCTGCGCCGTCTACGTGCCTTCGCCCAGCATGGACAAGGATGCCAACGGCGACTACCCGACACCGGCCGAGGCGGATGCGCTGAAGGCGACGCTTGCCATGGCCGCCCTTTTGTTCCGCGCCGAGAAACAGTCGAAGGGCGCGCTGAAGGTGTGCCGCACGGCCGCCGATATCCGCGACGCCATGGCAAAAGGCGCTTTCGCCTCCGTCTTCCATATCGAAGGCGCGGAAGCGATCGGCGCCGATCTGGATGCGCTCCACGTTCTCCACGAAGCGGGTCTGCGCACGCTCGGGCCGGTCTGGAGCCGCCCGAACATCTTCGCTTATGGCGTTCCCTTCCGTTTTCCCTCGACGCCGGATATCGGTCCCGGCCTGACGGACGCCGGCAAGCGGCTGATAAAGACCTGCAACGAGCTGAAAATCATGGTCGACCTGTCGCACATGAACGAGCAGGGCTTCTGGGACATCGCCAAGATTTCAGATGCGCCGCTGGTGGCATCGCATTCCAACGCCTATGCCCTGTGCAACCACAGCCGCAACCTGACCGACCGGCAGCTGGACGCCATCCGCGACACGGGCGGCCTTGCCGGAATCAATTTCGGCGTGCTGTTCCTGCGCCAGGACGGTGTGAAGAACCCGGATACGGACCTTGGCGAACTGGTCCGCCATGTGGATTACATCGTTAACCGCATCGGCATCGATCACATCGCGCTCGGATCGGATTTCGACGGCACCACGATTCCCGCCGCCATGAAGGACGCGGCCGATCTGCAGCTGCTTGTGAATGCCCTGCGCAAGGGCGGTTACGACGACGAGGCACTCGCCAAAATCTGCCACGGCAACTGGATCCGTGTGCTGGAAAAAACCTGGGGCGCGTAAGGCCTCCTCTCGAACCCATCTCCGGCGCAGGACGCCGGAGACAGGAAACGGCAGGGACTTTAAGCCTTTGCCGCTTTTTTCTTGCCGCTCGCCCGGAAGGCCAGGAACCCGGCGACGACACCGATCATCGCCCATTTCATCGGCAGCACGTCCGCCGTCTCGCTGCGGATCGGCAACACGGTCACGGTGCCCGGACGGGATTCATAACCCATCTGCCCCTTTGCCTTGGCCTCCGCGATCTGCTGCGGCGAAACGACCCATTCGGCACCGCGCATCTTATCCACGGCCATGTATCCGCCACCCGCCACGATGGCGACGACGAGCGAAAGCGCTATTCTTGTCGGCATGTTCATCTGCATCTCCTTCAATCGAAAGGAGCGTGTAGTCGCATCAAACGCCATGACCAAGCAACCGCAGCGGTCAATTCCGCCCATTTCGGAACAATCCTCAAAATCATGCATTCCATAGTTGCATTTTCACCGTTAAGCTGGACGCAACGTACCAATGACCGGAGACAAACTTCACATCGACACTTCATGCTTTTCTGCTAATCACATTTCCTCAACCGAAACGAATTAGCGACACAATCCTGTGGTTCGCCAACCGGGAAACGGGCGCTGGGCAAGGCAAATGGCAGACAAGAGCGAAATCACACAAACCGATGTCACGGAATCCGCGGTTGAAAGCTTTTTTGCAAGAAACCGTCCTTATCTGACCGCGATCGCCATCACGCTGGTCTTCGTGATGATGACCTTCGCCATCTATCACCTGACCTCCGAAGTCCGTTACGATGACGTCATCGACGCGCTGACCCAGACCTCCGCTTCCGCGGTCATGCTCGCCATCGTCTTCACGGCGCTCAGCTTTCTGGCGCTGATATTCTACGACGCCAATGCCATCGAATATATCGGCCGCAAGCTGCCCTTTCCGCCCATGGCGGCAACCGCCTTCGCCGCCTATGCCATCGGCAATACCGCCGGTTTCGGCCCCTTGAGCGGCGGCGCGATCCGCTTTCGCGCCTATTCGCGGCTCGGGCTGTCGCCCGGCGAGATCGCCCGTGTCATCGCCTTCGTCACCCTGTCCTTCGGGCTCGGCCTGCTTTCGGTCAGCGCCATCTCCACCTTCATCGTCGCGCCACGCATCGCCGCCATCATCGGCGTGGACGCCCTGGTCCTCAGAGGGGCCGCACTGGCCGTCATCGCGGTTCTCGTCATTGCCGCCTATGTCGGGCGCAACGGCCATGCCATCCGGCTTGGCGCATGGCGGCTTCGCCTGCCGGACAGCCGCACATCGTCGCGCCAGTTCCTCGTCTCCGCCTTCGATATCGCCGCTTCCGCTTCCGTGCTTTACGTGCTGCTGCCGGATACACATCTCGGCTGGCCGACATTCTTCGCCATCTACGCCACCGCCGTCGGCCTCGGCGTCCTCAGCCATGTGCCGGCCGGTCTCGGCGTCTTCGAAACCGTGATGGTCGCGGGCCTCGGCAATGCCATCAGCGTCGACCAGCTGCTCGGCAGCCTCGTTCTCTACCGCGTGATCTACCACGTGCTGCCGCTTTTGGTCGCCATTCTGGTCATGCTCGTCTCGGAAATGAAACAGTTCGCGGCCAAGCCGGTCGTTTCCGATATCAGCCAGCTGGCGGTGCGGCTTGCGCCGCCGCTGCTCTCCACCTTCGCGATGATCCTCGGCACCATGCTGATCTTTTCGAGCGTGACGCCGACGCCCGACAGCAATCTGGATTTCCTGTCGAATTTCGTGCCGTTGCCGATCATCGAGGCCGCACATTTTCTCACCAGCATTCTCGGCCTCGTCCTGGTCGTGGCCTCGCGCGGTCTCGGGCAGCGGCTGGACGGCGCCTGGTGGATTGCACTGGTCGCCGCCTCGCTGGCGCTGGTTCTCTCACTGCTCAAGGCGATCGCGGTCTTCGAAGCCGCCATTCTCGGCGTCTTCATCGCCGCACTTACGATGAATATGCGCAGCTTCAACCGCCATGCCTCCCTGGTAAAGCAGGCGCTGGGACCCAGCTGGCTCGCCGCCATGGCCGTCATCATCGCCGGCGCGGCGACGATCCTGCTCTTCGTTTACCGCGATACGGATTACAGTCAGACATTGTGGTGGCAGTTCGAATTCTCCGAGGAAGCGCCGCGCGGGCTGCGCGCGCTTCTCGGCCTCGTGCTCGCCTCCTCCACCATCGCCATCTTCAGCCTGATGCGGCCGGTGGCCTACCGTCCGGATGCGATCAAGGCCGACGACGTCACGAGTGCGACCGCCATCGTCATGACACAGGATGCCGCCGACGCCAATCTGGTGCGCATGGGCGACAAGCACGTGATGTTTTCCGAAAGCGGCAACGCCTTCATCATGTATGGCATTCAGGGCCGCTCCTGGATCGCCTTCGCCGATCCCGTCGGCGATGAAGACGATTTCCCCGATCTCGTCTGGCAATTCGTGGAAGCCGCCCGCGCCGCAGGCGCGCGTGCCGCCTTCTACCAGATTTCGCCTTACCTCCTCTCCCATTGCGCCGATGCGGGCCTGCGCGCCTTCAAGCTTGGCGAACTGGCGCTGGTGGATCTCACCGCGTTCGAACTGAAGGGCGGCAAGCTCGCCACCCTCCGCCAGTCGCTGAGCCGCGGCGCACGCGACGGCCTGACCTTCGAGGTGGTCGAAAAAACGCAGGTGGCGGATATTCTGGACGAGCTGAGACAGGTCTCCGACGGCTGGCTCGCCCATCACAACACCCGCGAAAAACGCTTCTCGCTCGGTGCTTTCGAGCCGGACTACATCCTGTCGCAGCCCGTCGCCGTGCTGCGCAAGGACGGCAAGATCACCGCCTTCGCCAACCTCATGGTGACGGACACGAAAAAGGAAGCCACCGTCGATCTCATGCGCTTTTCGCCGGATGCCCCGCGCGGCGCGATGGATTTCCTCTTCGTCAGCATCATGCAATATTTGCGCGAAGCGGGTTACGAGAGCTTCAATCTCGGCATGGCGCCGATGTCCGGCATGTCGAAGCGTGATGCCGCCCCCGTCTGGGACCGCATCGGCAGCACGCTGTTCGAACACGGCGAGCGTTTCTACAACTTCAAGGGACTTCGCGCTTTCAAGGCGAAGTTCCACCCGAAATGGGAACCGCGTTATCTTGCCGTGCAGAACGGCGCAGACGCCGCTCTGGCGTTGATGGATGCGACGGTTCTGATCAGTGGCGGTGTCAGAGGAGTAATCGGAAAATGAGAAAATCCACCATGCTGAAGGCGGTCCTTGCCGCCTCCGCCCTGTTCGCTTCCACCTCCGTTTACGCGCAGGACAAGCCCGCCTATGAGACCGGCATGATCCCCGCCGAGCACATCATGGTTCCGGACGGCGATATCCTCGCCAGCGTCTTTCTGATTTCCGACGCCGACGGCTGGACAGCCGCCGACGAGACCCGCGCCAAGGCGCTGGTGGACAAGGGCGCCGCCGTGGTCGGCATCGATTTCAAGGAATATCTGAAGGCGCTCGAGGCCGATGACGACGAGTGCATCTACATGATCTCGGACATTGAGTCGCTGTCGCAGCAGATCCAGCGCACCGCCGGCACGAGCAGCTATCGTCAGCCCATCCTCACCGGCATCGGCAAGGGCGGAACGCTGGCGCTGGCGATGATCGCGCAGAGCCCCGTCTCCACGGTGCGGGAAGCCATCGCCATCGACCCCAAGGCCGGCCTGCCGCTGGAGAAGATACTCTGCACCCCCGCCACCAAGGACAAGGTGGATGGCGAAACGGTCTATGGCCTCACCGACGGCCCGCTGCCCGCACCGGTCAGCGTGCTGTTCACGCCCGCAGCCGATCAGAAAGGCCGCGACCACGTCGATGCGCTCGTCAAGCTGCATCCGGATATCGACGTGACGGACGTGGAGGACAAGGCGGACGAGGTTCTGACCCAGACCCTTTCCGACCAGATCGATGCCGCGGGCGACGCCGACAGCCCGCTCGGCCTGCCGATCAAGGTTCTGGAAACGAGCCCGGTCATGGACACCATGGCCGTGATCTATTCCGGCGATGGCGGCTGGCGCGATCTTGACGAGGAAGTGGGCGGTGCGCTGCAGAAGCAGGGCATTCCCGTGATCGGCGTCGATGCGCTGCGTTATTTCTGGAAGGAAAAGCAGCCGCAGGAAGTGGCGGGCGACCTTGCCCGCATCATCGACACCTATCGCAAGGAATGGAAGGTTCGAAACGTCGTGCTGATCGGCTATTCCTTCGGCGCCGACATCATTCCCGCCACCTACAACCTCCTGCCCGAACGCGCCAAATCCCATGTCGTGCAGCTCACCCTCATGGGATTGTCCACGGAAGTGGATTTCGAAATCTCCGTTCAGGGCTGGCTCGGCGTTGCCGGAGAGGGCAAGGGCGGCAAGACCGTGGATGATATCGCCAAGATCGATCCGAAACTGGTGCAATGCATCTACGGCACGGAGGAGGAAGATGAAGACCCCTGCCCCGGCCTGAAGGCGAAAGGCGTGGAGACGCTCGGCATCGAGGGCGGCCATCATTTCGACGAGGATTACGAGGCGCTTGCCAACAAGATCGTGGCGGCGCTGAAAACCCGGCTGCCGAAATAGGCTTCTCCGTTCTGACAGGCTTTGCAGATATTTCGAAGCCACGTGCATAATCCCGCCGGGCTTCGCCCGCCTGAAAGACGGAAGCCGGCAGTATTTGACGGCTTCCAAGCGGGCGACGCGCCCCGGAAACCAATTCCGATGGGTTTCCGCATCACCGCCATGCTTGCGGAATCAATTAAACTATTATTCAAAAGAACCCGGCCGGCAGCGAATGATCATGGCATTTCCTCAACCGTGCTTCCGTTGATTGCCAACCATGGATTTATATTTTCGGACCGGTTCAGGGAGCCGCCGCATGCCCGCCACAAAGCGAAAGACAAAAACACCCGTCCTCGTGGAACGCATCGACCAGTTCGTCGTCCAGGTGAAGGAGGCGATGAAAAGCGACGATGCGGTGCGCAACAGAAAGATCCGCGACCTGTGGGACGCCGAGGTCCGCTATCATTTCGACAATGGCCGCACGGAAAAGACGCTTGAACTTTACATCATGAAATATCGCTATGCGCTGAAGGCCGAATTCGGCGTCAAGAGCACGCCGCTCGCCATCTGCAACATGAAGAAGCTGCGCGAGCGGCTGAACGCCTATATCGAGCGGGCCGGTTATCCGAAAACCGGCGTGGCCACATCCATCGTCGAAAAAATCGAGCGGGCGGAATTCAACACCGCCGGCCGCAAGCCGACGGTTCTTCTGCGCATCGCCGATTTTATCGCGGCCATGAACGGCATGGGTTCGAAAGAGGAAATGCAGACCCTGTGGAACGCCGAACTTGGCACCATGAAGGGCAGAGCCCAGACGACGATCATCTCCTACATCACCAAATACCGCAACGCCATCCGCGAAGCCTTCGGCGACGACCACCCGATGCTGAAGATAGCGACCGGGGAAGCGGCGATGTATGACGATGCCCGCCGGGTCAAGATGGAGAAGATCGCCAACAAGCACGGCGCGCTCATCACATTCGAGAATTACCGGCAGGTTCTGAAGATTTGCGCCGATTGTCTCCAGTCCGCCGATCCGCTGATGATCGGGATCGGCCTGATCGGCATGACAGGACGCCGCCCATACGAAGTCTTCACCCAGGCGGAGTTCTCACCGGCCCCCTATGGCCGGGGCGTCTCCAAATGGAGCATCCTGTTCAACGGCCAGGCCAAGACGAAACAGGGTGAAGGAACGAAATTTGGAGTGACCTATGAAATTCCGGTCCTTGCCCGGTCCGAAGCGATCCTGTCCGCTTACAGGCGCCTGCGCGAAAGCGGCCAGGGAAAACTGTGGTACGGCATGTCGATCGACGATTTTTCGTCGGAAACCCGGCTGCTGCTCAGGGACACGGTTTTTAACCTGTTCGAGGATTTCTGGCCGAAGGAAGAACTTCCCAAGCCCTATGGCCTGCGGCACCTTTATGCCGAGGTGGCCTATCACAATTTCGCGCCGCCCCACGTCACCAAGAACAGCTATTTCGCCGCCATTCTCGGGCACAACAATAACGATCTCGAAACATCGCTGTCCTACATGACCTACACCCTGCCCGAAGATCGCGACGATGCGTTGGCGCGCGCCAAGCGCACGAATGAACGGACATTGCAGCAAATGGCAACCGTCGCTCCGGTTTCCCGCAAGGCATGATGGACGAGCCGCGGATTTCCGGTCCCACGGCTCGCTCTTTCATTCGTCAGACCCGCTCGTCACCGGATGTGCGGTAAAGCAGGGTCAACACGGTCAGCAGCAGACCCACGAGCGCGACAGAACCGAAAATGTAGAAATTCCACTCCGGGGCCAGCCCCCGTTGCAGGACGAGGCCACCGATCATCGGGCCGGCAATACCGCCCAGACGACCGACCGCCAGCGAGAAACCGAGACCCGTGCCGCGGATATGGACGGGATAAAGCCGCCCGACCAGGACATTGGCAAGGATCTGGGTTCCGATGGTTCCGGCACCGGCAAGTGCGACAAAAGCATAGAGTAACGGTCCCTTGTTCACCGTCAGAGCCCAGATAGAGGCCGCACCGATGGCGAACAGAACCGCCACGACCACCTTGACGTTGCCCCTGTCGGCAAACCGCCCGCCGATGAGAATGCCGATTGCCGCGCCGACATTGAGCATGACGGAAAAGCTGAGTGCCGAACTGATGTCATAACCCATCTTGTTCATGATGGTGGGCAGCCAGTTGACCATGCCGAAGGTGAGAAGCAGCGAGCAGAAGTGAATGCCCCAGGCATTCAGCGTCGAGATCAGCCGGCCTTCCGAAAACAGCGCGCCGACACCACCCTTCTCAATTTTCGCATGCGGCACGATGCGTTGCAGGCCGTAGCTGTCGCAGATGCCGTCGGCCTCCGCCTGCCGGCCCTTGCTTGCCAGCCATTCCGGTGATTCCGGCAAGAACCGCATGAAGATCGGCAGAAGCACGAGCGGCAGTCCGCCGATCAGCATCAGCGGCCGCCAGCCATAGGTCTCCAGCAGAAGAATACCCATGACGCCGGAGATGATGCCGCCGATCAGATAACCGAGGAAAGACAGGGAATTGGCCTGCGCCCTGCGCTGCGGCGGCGAAAATTCCAGCACCAGCGCCGTCACCGTCGGCAACAGCGCGCCAAGGCCGAGACCGGCGAAGAAACGGGTAATTTCGAAGGCGAGAAAATTCGGCGTCATGGCCGAGGCGATCATCATCGCCGAAAATCCGGCAAGGCTGAGAAGCACCACCTTCCGCCGGCCGATGCGGTCCGCCATGGTGCCGGCAAACAATGCGCCGAGCAGCATGCCCACCAGCGTCAGCGCGGCGGCGCGCCCGACCATGGCGGGATTGAGCGCCCATGCGCCTTCTTTCAAGAGCGCCGGTGCGACCGCGCCGTAAACGACCAGATCGTAACCGTCGAACATGATCATCAGGCCGCATGTCGCAATGACGCCAGCCGGGTTCTTCGTCCGCGCCGAGGCGGCGCTCATATAATTCGTGGACATGTTCCTCCCTTTCACGCACGAACGCGCCATCCGGAATGGATCGGCGTCTTCCCGTTCCTGCGATAGATCCGCGGGCACCCGGCTTGCTCCACCCTGATATGTGGCCCGCTCCTGTCAAGCCACATATCGCCGATATTACCCGTCTTTGATTAAATGTTGCATTTGCAAAAATTGCAAATGAAATATTAATGGCTGCCGGTTGCCGCGTCGTGACGAAACCTCATCCGGGCTGCAACCCGGAAATCATCGACAATGTCGGCGTCCAGCGCAAAATGCGAATGCGGCAATAGACGCCGTGAAGGACGAAAGGGTCGGCATCGCTGAAGGCGATGACGTCTTCGATACGGCGTGCTTCGGCAATGATGAGCGCCGCGGACGGACCGCCGTCGACGCCGCCCATCGGGCCGGAGGCAAGGATCCGAAACCCTGCGGCCATGGCTTCGCCATTGCGCAGATGGGCCTTGTGAGCGTCGATCTGCGCCATGCGTTGCTCCGCGGCAGCGGGATCGCTTTCGGCAAAACGCACATAAAGCCCGGGACGATCGTCGGCGCCGTTCATCGGGCGAGCACGAAATCGTGGTTCACAGACCAGAACCATTCGCCGATGAAACCCAGATCGCGCGCCTTTTGGACGTCCTCCACCTTCTGGAAAGCGGCCAGCAGGCTTTGCTTGACGCCAAAGACCGCATCCGAACGGATATAGGGATCGTCGGGATCGAAAATATGCGTGACCAGCGTGGTGAAGCCTTCCGCCGAGACGATGTAATGCAGATGCGCCGGACGATACGGATGGCGCCCCATCGCCCGCAGCAACCGCCCGACCGGGCCATCATCCGGGATAGGATAATATTTCGGCTTCACCGCCCGGAACCAGTACCGCCCGTCCTCGCCGGTGACGAAGACGCCGCGCAGGTTGAAATCGGGCTGGATTCCCTTCTGCTGCACATCATAGAAACCTTCGTCATTGGCCTGCCAGACATCGATGCGCGCGCCCGCGACCGGTGCGCCTTCGGTATCGAGAATTCGGCCGGTCACGACCATATCCTCACCCTTGCCATCAAGGCAGATATTCGTGCCCATCGGCATTTCCGGCGCATTGGCCACGTGGAAGGGGCCTAGAACGGTGGTTTCCGAAGCCCCGCCGGGTTTGCGGTGATTGATGGCATCGACCAGCATCGAGACGCCGAGAATATCGGAGAACAGGATCCACTCCTGCCGCCACTCGTTGCAGATCTGCCCGACCTCGGTGAGAAAATGGATGGCTTTCATCCATTCCTCCTCGGTCGGCTCGATTTCCTTCACCGCCTCGTGCAGCTTGCGGGTAACGACGGCCATGATCTCCTTCAGACGGGGATCGTCACAGTCCCGCATGCGGGCGATCACTGTTTCGGCCGAACGCTCCTCGGTGAAATAACCGTCGTCGCTGCTCATCGTCATGTCCGTCATGTCATCCTCCCATCACGCCGGCCGCGTGCCCTCAAAGGCGCGCTTCAACAGCTCACGGATTGCGGTTTTTTCGATTGGCCGCGGGCACCAGTAGGGATTGGCCGTCGCAAGCTCGGCCATGGGATCGAGATCGCCCCACTGCACCCCAAGAGCGGCCAGGCTCGACGGCGCACCGAGTCTGGCGGCAAAATCGTAGAGCCCTGCCCCGGCGCGGCCGCCGACAAGAGAGGCCAGCGGCGCAAGCAGATCGGGGGCCGCCTGTTCCACATAAGCGACGGTATGGGGCAAAAGCACCGCATGGGTTTCCGCATGCGGCAGGTCGAGACTTCCCCCCAGCGTGTGGCAAAGCTTGTGATGCAGCGACATGCCGACGGCGCCCAGCACCGTGCCACACAACCACGCGCCATAAAGTGCCGTCTCGCGCACCTTGATATTCTGTGGCACGGCCCGCACGCCGGGAAGCGCCTCGATCATCGCCCGCAACCCCTCGACCGCCATCAGGCTGGCGATGGGATTTCGGTCCTGCGCATAAAGCGCTTCCGCCGCATGCGCCATGGCGTTCAGCCCGCTTGTCATGCTGATGGAAACCGGCAGCCCAAGGGTCAGCGCCGCATCGTAGATCACCACTTCCGGCAGGATTTCCGGCCCGCGCATGGTGGTCTTTATCCCGTTTTCCGTCTGGCCGAGGATGGGCGTCACCTCCGAGCCGGCATAGGTCGTCGGAATGACGATCTGGGCCGCATCGGTGCGCAGCGCAATCGCCTTGCCGAGACCGGTGGTGGAACCGCCACCAAGCGCGACAACGCAATCCGCACCGGCGGTGCGATAGGCTTCGACAGCCCTTGTCGTCACCTCGACCGGCGTATGCATGGCAGCCTCTGAGAAGATACCCGCAGCAAGACGATCGAGCCGGGAGGCCAGCGCTTCCGCATCTGCTTTCTGCTGCGGCGTGGACAGCACCAGCGCCCGCGACAGGCCAAGGCGACGGATTTCCTCCGCCACCCCCGCCGAGCTGCCCGTACCGAAAACGATGCGGGCAGGAGCTGCCATGTAGACGAAGGGCTGCATGGCTCAGGCCCCGTCTAGCTTGAACAGGCGGCGCGCATTGGTGCGGCCGATCTTCACCCGGTCGGCCTCGGCAATGGTCGTCGCATTGAACCAGTCGGAGGCATGGTCGATATTCTCGAAAGGCCAGTCGGTTGAAAACAGGATGCGGTCGGCACCGATTTCCAGAATAGCGTCGATCAGCGTCTGGGTGCGGAAATTGCCCGAGGTGGTGATGTGGAAATTTTCGTTGAAATAATCCACGAAACGGCGCTTGGCTGGATAACGCGGCGGCAGCTTTACCCAGGCATTGCGGTGGTCGATGCGCCACATCATGTAGGGCAGCCCCTCGCCCATGTGACCGAGAATGATGTTGAGGCGCGGATGCTTGTCGAACAGGCCCGACGCCATGAGACGCAGCGCATGCACCGCCGTTTCCTGGGCAAACGCCCAGGTGGGACCGAGCAGCCAGGGATGACCGTCATAGATACGCGAATCCTGCGGCAGCGGATTGCGTGGATGCAGGTAAAACGGCACGTCGAGTTTCTCGACCTCACCCCAGAACGGACGATATTGCGGCAGGTCGTAATAAAGCGGCGTCTGGCCGTCACCCTCCTGGCTGAAACCGTTGACGAGCGCACCAACGAAGCCGAGCTCGTTGACGCAGCGCCGAAGCTCCTGCGTCGCCGCATCCGGGTCCTGCAGAGGCAAGGCGGCAAAAGCGAGGAAACGATCCGGCCGTTTGGCGCATTCTTCGGCCAGCACGTCATTGGCGCGCCGCGCGATCTCGATCGCCTTCTTCCTGTCGGCAATGGCCTGCACCGCCGGCGCATTCAGCGACAGGATCATGGTCTCGATGCCATGGGCATCCATCAGCTTCAGGCGCGTGTCCTGAATGTCGAGCAGGCGATGCTGCAGCTCCTTCCAGTAATCACCGGGTACGAAACCGGCCGAATCCTGAAGTGTTTCCGGGATTGCGAAATGCTCCTCGAGAGCGACCTTGCCTTGCATGTTGTTTCCTCCGAAATCGCTGTTCATGTACCGCCGCCGGATGGTCGATACCGGCGGTCAATATTGGCCCTTGGGTTCCAGCCCGAGCATGCTCTGGCCGATCATCGTACCGACCGCATCCCAGTTCATGCTGATGTGGCGGCCAACCGCATTCGCATCGCGCCAGGCGCGCTGCACCGGATTGGCAAGATCGAGCCCGACGCCGCCGGTGGAATCATTGAGCGCCTGCACCGCGCGCAGCGAAAGAGACACCGCAAAGGCCTGGCCGCGGCGGCTCAGAAGGCGGTCATCCACCGTGAATTCCGCCCGGCCCTCAATCCGGGCCTGCGCCAGCGCCTGCGCCCGGGCGACATCGCGCAGCAGGATTTCGCAGGCGGCGTCGACACTGGCGGCCGCTTCCGCAACACGCAGCTGGATGGTCGGAAATTCCGCCATGCGGTTATTGCCGCCCGCCACCGCACCGCGTGTCACCCGGCCGCCGACATGATCGACATAGGCGGCAAGCGCTCCCTTGGCCGCGCCGACGCCGGCAGCCGCGAGACAGGAGGGAATGCCGGTCAGAAGCGGCATGTTGAACAGGCCCTCTTCCGCATAATATTGCCCGCCGGGCGTGCGGCCGCTGGTGGCATCCGGGAAAGTCAGAACCCGATGTTTGGGAACGAAGACATCATCGAGAACCAGCGTCTTCGACCCCGTGCCGGCGAGCCCTACCACATGCCAGGTATCTTCGATGACATAGTGGCTGGCGGGAACGAGCAGGAAGGCCGGCACCGGCCTGTCCTCACCCTGCGGCGGCAGGATGGCGGCGCAGAGAGACCATTGCGCATTTTCGCAGCCCGAGGCGAAGGCCCATTTGCCGCTGAGGCGATAACCGCCTTCGGCCGCCTCCGCCATCTTCACCGGCGCATAGGAACCGCACAGCAGCGCGTCCGGGTTTTCGCCCCAGACATCGGCCTGCGCCTCTTCCGGAAACATTGCCAGCAACCATTGATGGGCAGACAGCAGGCCGGCAACCCAGCCTGTCGAGGCACAGGCAGCCGAAAGCTCGATATTGGCCTCGACCAGCTCTGCGAAATCGCCGCCCTTGCCGCCGAAGGCGCGCGGCTTGACGATATCGAAATAACCGATATCGCGCAGTGCGCCGATATGGCCGGCCGGCACGCGCCGGGCCTCCTCGGTCTGCCTTGCGCTGGCCCGGAAAAGATCGGCAATGCCGGCCACCCGGCCGGCAAGGCGCGCGCGCGGGTTCGTTTGCACCGGCTGCGGTGCATGGCTCATATCGTTCATGATTGTCTCCTTCCGGGATTTATCGGGCCGGGATTTATCTGGCCGGAATTCATCGGGCCGGGATGATCTGACCGGCGTTGATCAGGCGGGCAGGTTCGCGGGGCTTGCGGCGCAATATTGAGCGTTTTCGTAAAGCAGCGGCCGCGTGTTTTCGCTGACATCGGCCGAAACCACCTGGCCGATGAAGACCGTATGCGTCCCATAGGGCATGGCCGCGACCCGGCGGCAGGCGATGGCGGCATGGGCCGCGGGCAGATAGAGAACACCGTTTTCGTGACGCTGCCAGTCACCGTCGCGGAAACGCTCTTCCGGCGACACCTTGCCGCTGAAGGCGTCCGACAGGACAGTCTGATCCTGCGTCAGCACGTTGACGATGAAATCGGGCCGGCACAGCAGCAGTTCATGCAGCAGCGTGCGGTTGTTCAGGCAGACCAGCAGCGAAGGCGGCTCCATGGAAACCGACGTGACGGCCGTGACCGTCATGCCATGGTCGCGCTGATCGCCGGAAGCGCAGGCGGTGATAACCGTCACGGTTGCGGGAAACCGGCGCATCGTCGTGCGGAAATTCTGGCCGACGCCCTCCGGCGCAAGACTGTTGAGCCCAAACAATGCTGATGTCATGAGATCCTCCCAAATCCTGCATCGTTATTTATTTGCGTTTGCAATATTTGTCAATGCAAATGTTTTTGTGATTTTATGCGGTGCGGGAACGTGGCATTCACCGGCCTTCTGGAGCGACGCTATTGAAACGGATGGATTGTGCCGGTACAGCCGATAGGCGCACATCAGCATCTGCGCAAATGGTTCTCAAACGGGGATTTGCTCGTGTCTTATCAGTTCACCGACTCGGTGCCCTACCTGCTCAACTGGGTGGGCGTTCGGCTGGGCGAACGTTTTTCCCTGAGACTGGCCTCCTATGACATCACCCTGCCGATGTACCGTGTGCTGGCAACGCTGAGACAGCAGGAGAGCAAGACGCTGACCGAGCTTTCGGACATGGTGTCGGTGGAGATTTCCACGCTGTCGCGGCTGGTGGGTGCAATGGTCCGCCGCAACCTCGTCAGCCGCGAGCGCCCGGCCGACAATGCCCGCATCGTCCGCATCACGCTGACGACAAAAGGCGAAGAACTGGCTGACGAACTCATGCCCATCGCCGCCATGTTTGAAAAAACCGCCATCGAGGGCCTCGACCCCACCGAGGTGAAGCTCTTCAAAAGCATCCTGCGCCATATCGGCCGCAACATCGCCGGCCTCTGACGGCGATTGGGAATCTTGCCGTTCTCGTTCAGATATGTGCCGCGCAATCTTCCGCTGCAATATACGTGCAATGACATCTTCCTATTCCTGCGGACATTTGCCGCAGCTGAAAGGAATTCCCGTGTCCAACAGGCCGTCACCTGCAGTCCCGGCAGCGATCCTTCTCATCGCCGCCGCAATCGGCAGGCACATCGCGCCGGCGCGGGGCCTCGAGCAGCCATTTCGGGCTCATCGTCAAGAAGCAGGATTCGCAATGACTTTCCCCCAAAGATGAGCTCTTGCCATCCCCGCCACTGTTCGATGAATGTTGCAGCTGGATTGCAGGCGGGCGGGCCGTTTTTCTTGTACCACCCCAACCGACATAGTCCGACTGGCATCGCAGGCGTTTTGACGACACCCTCTCTTGCTGTCCCGTGGGTCGCCCCGGCATGTCGTGATCAGTGAGTGGGCGTCAGGCCTCGGGGTTTGGCCTGTATCCGTGCCTGGCATAAAAGCGATCAAGCTCTCGCTGTTGCGGCACCTCGCCGGTATAGATGGCGATATAGTCCGCAATCCTTCTCATCCGCACTGCCACATCTTCCTCGACCTGCATGGAAATGTAACCGATCTGCACGAGATAGGTGGTGCGGGCACGCACATCCGCCATGTTCTCGGAATGGCCGAAACGCACGAACATGCGCGAAAGCGCCTCCATTCTCACGGAGTCCGCCTTGCGAAGCTCGGCAAGAATATCATCGGACTGCAGCGCCCAGCTGCGCACCGCGAATTCGAATCTGCTGTCGAAAAGCGAGGGATCCAGCCAGCAATCGAAAACATTCAGCATCGCCTCCGCGAGCGTTTCCGCATAGGCCTCCGACTGCCTGAGGATGCTTCCCGTATTCTTGTCGCGCCAGCGGGACAACAGCGCCGCCAGCAATTCCTCCCGGTCCTTGAAGAACCAGTAGAAGCTGGTGCGCGAGAGATTGAGCTTCTTAGCCAGAGGCAGGATCTTGACGGAATCGACACCTGATTCCAGCAGGGCCTCGTAGGCGGCCTCAAGCCAACCCTCCTGCGATCCACGCCAACCGGTTTCGTTCAATGTCGCTTCCATGACAATTGAGTAGCAAATCAGTCCCTGCGCGACAAGGCAAAGCGTACACCCTTGTCGAACTCATAAACACCAGTGTTTTCTTAATTGACACATATGTACATTTCCTCTTAGCCTTGTGCCACAACCGTTTTGGAGCAGGCACATGTCGAACGATCCCCTTCTTCAGCCCTATCAGCTCAAGCATCTGACGCTGCGCAATCGCATCATCGTCACTTCCCACGAACCCGCCTATCCAGAAGACGGCATGCCGAAAGGACGCTACCGCGCCTATACCGTCGAGCGGGCCAGGGGCGGCGTGGCGCTGACGATGACGGCGGGCTCGGCCGCCGTGTCGAAAGACAGCCCGCCCGTCTTCAACAACCTGCTGGCCTACAAGGATGAAATCGTCCCATGGATCCGGGAGATGACTGATGCCGTGCATGAGGCCGGTTCGGCGATCATGATCCAGCTGACGCATCTTGGCCGCCGCACCCGCTGGGACAAGGGCGACTGGCTGCCGGTCCTCGCGCCATCGCACCAGCGGGAAGCGGCGCACCGCGCCTTTCCGAAAAAGATCGAGGACTGGGACATCGAGCGCATCATCAAGGATTTCGCCGACGCGGCCGAACGGATGAAGGCGGGCGGCATGGATGGGGTGGAACTGGAGGCCTATGGCCATCTCATCGACCAGTTCGTCTCACCGCAAACCAACGAGCTTGACGGCCCCTATGGCGGCGCGCTTGAAAACCGCATGCGCTTCTGTCTCGACGTCTTCAGGGCGATACGCCAACGCGTCGGCGACGATTTCATCCTCGGGGTGCGCTACACCGCCGATGAATGTCTTGAGAACGGCACCGGCAAGGCGGAAGGCATCGAAATTTCCAGACGGCTGAAGCAAAGCGGTCTGATCGACTATCTCAACGTCATCAGGGGACATATCGACACCGATCCCGGCCTGACCGACGTCATCCCCATCCAGGGCATGGCCAGCGCGCCGCATCTTGATTTCGCAGGCGAAATCCGCGCGGCGACCCACTTTCCCACATTCCACGCCGCCAAGATCCAGGATGTCGCCACCGCCCGGCATGCGATTGCCGCCGGCAAGGTCGACATGGTCGGCATGACCCGCGCCCACATGACCGATCCGCATATCGTCCGCAAGATCATGGAAAAACGGGAGGAGGACATCCGCCCCTGCGTCGGCGCCAATTATTGTCTTGACCGCATCTATCAGGGCGGAATGGCCTTCTGCATTCACAATGCGGCAACCGGCCGCGAGGAAACCATGCCGCATGAAATTACAAGGGCCGAGAACAGCCTGAAGGTGGTGATCGTCGGCGCTGGCCCGGCAGGTCTTGAAGCCGCAAGGGTCTGCGCCGAACGCGGCCATGCGGTCGTCGTCTTCGAAGCCGCCAGCGACCCCGGCGGCCAGATCCGCCTGACGGCGCAAAGCGAACGCCGCCGCGAAATGACCGGCATCGTCGACTGGCGCATGAGCCAGTGTGAAAGGCTCGGCGTCATCTTCCATTTCAACAGCTGGGCGGAAGCGGATACTGTCGTCGCCGAAAAACCTGACGTGGTGATTATCGCCACCGGCGGGCTGCCGCATACCGAGGTGCTTTCAAAGGGCAACGAGCTGGTCGTCTCCGCATGGGATATCATTTCCGGCGATGTCAAGCCGGGCGTCAATGTTCTCGTCTATGACGATGCGGGCGACCACACCGGGCTTCAGGCCGCCGAATTCATCGCCAAGGCGGGCGGCAAGGTCGAGATCATGACGCCGGATCGCTCCTTCGCCCCGGAAGTCATGGCCATGAATCTCGTGCCCTATATGCGCTCGCTGCAGACATACGACACGACATTCACCGTCACCTACCGGCTGGAAGCGGCGGAAAGGAGCGGCAACCAGATTGTCGCCCATGTCGGCAGCGACTATGGCGGCGTTTCGAAACAGCGCATCGTCGACCAGATCGTCATCAATCACGGCACAATCCCGCTGGACGAGCTTTATTTCGAGCTCAAGCCCGGTTCGAAAAACCTCGGCGAAATATCCTATGACGCGCTGCTTGCGGGCACCGCCCAGACCGTCGAGCGCAATCCCGCCGGCGCCTACCGGCTGTTTCGCATCGGCGATGCGGTCGCATCGCGCAACACCCATGCGGCAATCTACGACGCGCTGCGCCTCGCAAAGGACATCTGAGAGAGAGCTGCCCCGCGGCGGCCTCCTTCATAACTCAAGCGATACCGCAAACCGCTGCCCGAATTGCGAAAACTGCAATCGCCCGCCCAGCCGGTCGATGGCCATCTTGACGATGGCAAGCCCAAGGCCGCTTCCACCCGGTTCCGATCGCGGCGAACGGTAGAAGCGCTGCAGTACCCGTTCCCGCTCCTCCACCGCGATCCCCGCCCCTTCGTCGATGACCACAACGTTTACCTTGCCGTTCGCCAGTTCCGCCCGGCATTCCACCGTTGATCCCTTCGGCGAATGCTGCACGGCGTTTTCCATCACGTTGCGGATGGCGAGACGAAGCAGGGACCGATCCGCCTCGATGAGGATCGTATCCGCCTCTTCCGAAAGCCGGCAGGTAATTTCAACCTCGCGTGCCCGCCTGAGCGGCTCCAGCTCCTGTATGACATCGAGGATGAGACGGGGAATGTCGACGCCGGCTTTTACCGCCTGCACCTCGGTTGCATCGACGGCAGCCAGGTCGATCAGCTGTTTTGCCATCCGGCTTGTCCGGTCGACACTCTGCTCGATGCGCCGCAGCGCCTGTTGCTGCACCTCGGGATCGGTGGACCGCATGGCCACCTGCGCCTGCGTCTTCAGGCCGGCCAGCGGCGTCTTCAATTCATGTGCGGCATAGGTCGTGAACTCCCGTTCCCTCTCCCGCATCGCCTGAACGCGGGCCAGAAGACTGTTCAGCGCATGGATCATCGGCCGAAGCTCCGATGGCGTTCCCTTGTCGGCGAAACCATGCAGCTCTGTTGCCTCGCGGGCGGTAAGCCCGCTTGCAAGCTTCTGCAGGGGCGCAAGCCCCCGGGAAACACACAGCCAGATAAGGCAAGCCATCAGCGGCATGATGAAAAGCGCCGGATAAAGAAGCCCCTTGATGACATCGTCAACCAGCCGGTCGCGAACCTCGACGCTGTCGCCCACCAGAACCCTGACGCCGAGATCGGGTTTCACGACCGCATAAACACGCCATTCGATGCCGTTGATGACCGTATTCTGGAAGCCCGAGGCATGATCCGAAAGGGAAGCGTCCGGGGCGCTATCCGACTTGCTGAGCAGACGGCCGCTGACGGACCAGATCTGGCAGGCGAGCTGCCGTTCATAGGAGGGTATCGACGCGGCGGCATCATCACCCGCAGCATCGTCATGCGCCGGCAGATGCGCAGCGACCACACCGATATCGACAGGGCGGTCGCCGACGAGGGATCCGACCATTCTTGCCGATTCCACCAACCGCGCATCGAGAACGTGCTCCAGCCGCGCCTTCGTGCTGGTATAGATCCACACGCAGGCCGACAGCCAGACGAGGCCCGTCATCAGCAGGAGGACGGTAAACAATCTTGCCCGGATCGACATTACGCAACCCTCCCGACGCGGTAACCAACGCCGCGCACCGTCTCGATGAAGCCAGCGCCCAGCTTGGAGCGGAGCTTGTGGATGTGAACCTCGATGGTGTTGCTTTCCACATCCTCCTGCCAGCCATACAGCTTTTCTTCCAGAACCGGCTTTGAAAAGATCATGCCGGGATTCTGCATCAGGGCATGGATGATCGCGAATTCACGGCGCGACAGCGCAATGACACTGTCATCCTTCTTCGCCACCATCTTCGCCGGATCGAGCGTCACGCCCAGCGCCGACAGCGTGGCCTCGGAACGGCCCTCGCCGCGGCGGATGATCGCCCGCAGCCGGGCGGCTACCTCATCAAGATCGAAAGGCTTGCCCAGATAATCATCCGCGCCGGCATCGAGGCCGCAAATCTTGTCCGTGGTCGCATCCTTGGCGGTGAGCAGCAGGATCGGCACCCGGTTGCGTTCATTGCGGGTGTGGCGCAGAAGGTCGAGACCTGACCCGTCAGGCAACATCACATCGAGAACGACGGCGTCGAAACGGCAATTGTCGAGGGCGATTTTTGCGTCGCCAAGCGTCGAAACGGCATCGACGGTAAAGCCGGCAAGCTGCAATCCGACACGCAGACCATCCAGCAGGACATCATCGTCCTCGACCACCAGCAGACGCATTGAGCACTCCATCACTCCGGCACACGGGTATTTTGATGCACGGGACCCTGAAAAACGAACCTTAAGGCTGGCTTAAGCTTCCAGCCGGAAGCCTGCACCATGCATGGCCTATCCCAAAAGGCCTACCCGATAAGGAAAGAGAATGCGTTTCAATTTTTCGTTCGTGCTCCTCGTTCTCATGTCCATTTGCGGGCCGGCGCTCGCGCTCGGTCCGCCGATGGATATGGCGGATGCGTTCAAGCTTTCGATGGACCGCACGGGAACGACGGCCACCTTCCGCTGGCACGTCGCCGAGGGATATTATCTCTACCGGGAGAGCCTGCAGGCCACCACCGACGACGGAACGAAGCTCGATCTCAGGACACCGGCCGGCGAGATGAAGGATGATCCCGGCTTCGGCAACACCGAAGTCTATTTCGGGCAAGCCGCCGCCACGCTTGCAGACGCGCCGCAGACGATGAAGCTGACGTTTCAGGGATGCCAGGATGGCGGCATCTGCTATCCGTTCAGAACGGTCGCCATCGACGGGTTGCGGATCGAAGCGGAGGCGCCGTTCGGCATAAGGCCGCAGGATCCACCCGCATTGCAGCCCTTCGCCCGGATAGCGCCGTCTGCGGAACCGGAAAAGGCGGAGCAGTCAGTCCCCGCACCCATCCCCCCGGCCGAGCCGGGCATGGTGGAAGGTTTTCTTGCCCGGGGCGGCACGGCGCTGCTCCTCGCCTCCTTCATGGGTCTTGGCGTACTCCTCGCATTCACGCCCTGCGTATTTCCCATGTACCCCATCCTCGCGGCCACGCTCGGCCGGCAGGGCGCTTCACTGTCGCCCGGTCGCAGTTTTCTCCTGTCCTCAACCTATGTCGTCGCGCTTGCCACCGCCTTCAGCCTGTTCGGCATACTGGCCGCATGGCTTGGCCAGAGTTTTCAGATCGCCCTCCAGTCGCCACCGGCCATTCTCATCACCGCCGCCGTCTTTATCATTCTGGCGATCGCCAGTTTCGGCATGGTCGAGGTCCAGCTCCCGGCCGGCCTTCGCGACCGGCTGGCGCGATCGCAGCGTTCGCTCGGTGGATCCTTCGGCTCGACCGCCATTCTCGGTTTCAGCTCGGCGCTGCTGATCGGCCCCTGCGTGACGGCGCCGCTTGCAGGCGCACTTCTTTATATCGCCAAGACCGGCAACCTGCTGCTCGGTGCGGCAGCGCTCTTTGCGCTCGGCATCGGCAAGGGCATTCCGCTCATCCTCATCGGCACCTCCGGTGCGGCCTTGCTGCCGCGGGCCGGCGCTTGGATGGCGCAGATACGTTGGCTGTTCGGCTTCATCTTCCTCGCCACCGCGATCTGGTATCTCGACCGGCTCATTCCTCCATCCGCAACGCTCGCGCTCTCCGCCGCGCTGCTCGTTACCATCGGAGTTTTTTTCGGTGCTTTCGACACATTGCCGCAACAGGCTGGCCTTGGCCGCCGGCTGATGAAATCGGCCAGTATTCTTTCCATGATCTATGGCGCGTTTCTCGCTTTCGGCGCGGCAAGTGGCGGCACCAGCATGCTCCAGCCTCTGCAATTCTCCGGTGGCCCGGTCGCCAGCCGCTCCATGCCCGGCCTGACGAAGGCGAGTTTTGCAACGGTCAGTTCCAACGGGGAACTGAAAACCGCACTCGCTGAAGCAGGAAAGCCAAGCCTCGTCTACTTCACCGCGGACTGGTGCGTTTCCTGCCGCGTCATCGAGCGCTCCGTTCTGAGCGATCCGCAGGTCGCGGAAAGCCTCAAGGATACGAGCCTCGTCTCCGTCGATCTTTCGGACATGACGCCAGACAAACGGCAATTGATGAAGGACAGCAATGTCATCGGCCCGCCGACCATGCTGTTCTTTGACAGAAAGGGAGCCGAACTCCCTTCCATCCGCATGGTGGGCGAGATTTCGGCCCGTTCACTCATCGATGCGGCAGCGCAAACGCAGCAGGCGCTTGCAAAACCGGCAATCGACCATACCGCAGGAGCCCGCCAATGACCCTGACACGCCGACAGCTTGTCGCAATGGCCGGCCTTGCCGCCATCGCGCGCCCCTCGCTTGGTTTTACCGGGGCGGACCCGACCAGCCGGCAGATGGTCCTGCACGATCCGGAAGCCCCGGTCCTCGGCAATCCGAAAGGCGACGTGACGGTGGTGGAATATTTCGACTATCAGTGCCCCTATTGCAAATCGTCCTACGCCATGGTGCGCGACGTGGTCGAACAGGATGGCAAGGTCAGGCTTGTGCTGAAGGACTGGCCGGTCTTCGGCGGCGCATCGGTCATCGCCGCGCAGGCGGTGCTCGCCAGCGCCAGGCTTGGCAAATATGAAAAGACGCTCGACGCCATGTTTCACACGCCGAACAGGCTGCAGCAGGCCGATGTCGAAAAGGCCCTCGAGAAGGCGGACCTGACCTTCGACGGTGTCGGCAAGGCCGTGATCGAGCATCAGGCGTGGATTTCCGGCCTGCTGGACCGGAACTGGGTACAGGCCGCCGCCTTCAAATTCGTCGGCACGCCATCATTTGTGGTGGAAACGACAAGCTTTGCCGGCGTCCTTGACCGCAAGGGCCTGAAAGAAGCAATCGCCAAGGCACGGGGATAAGACGAGACGGCAGGGGCATCGGCACTGCCGCGCCCAGCCGGAATGTTGAAACGATGGTTTCAGTCCGACAGGCCCTGAAACCGTCATTCTCCGAACGTTACGCCTGTTCACGCGCTCTTTTGAAAAGGTCCGTAAAGGCTTCCGCGCTCTGCACCGCGCCGGGAACGAGGAACTTGCCGATGATGAAGGCCGGCGTTCCGGTCAATTGCAGCGACATCGCCTGTTCATGATTGCGCGCAAGCAGATCATCGATCTCCGCCGCTTTCGATTTCATGTCGCGCTCGAGGCGGGCAAAATCGATGCTTGTCGCACGCACGGCGTCGCGCATCTCGTCGGCCTTCACCTTCGGCGTTCTGATCGCCATCAGCCCATCATGGACGATATGATAGCCATCCTGATATTTCGCCGCCAGCGCCAGTCGCGCTCCCTTGACGGAGTCGGGCGTTATGATCGGCCAGTCTTTATAGACCATCCTGACATCCCCGTCTGCCGAGACCGCATTGCGCATGGGAATGGCCGTCTTTTTGCACCACGGGCAATTATAGTCGAGAAAGGCGACCATGGTGAGCTTGCCGGCGGGATTGCCGGAGACGGGCGCCGCAGGATCACGCAGGATCATCTCAAGCTTCAGACCGTTGGGCGAGGCCGCGGCCGGCGATGCGACGGCCGAGACCACCGACATCGAGCCGAGGAGAAAGGCACGGCGTCTGAGCCCGGCAAGGGCTGAAACATCCGCGCGGTTTCGAACATCGTGTGCCATGGTAACAGGCCTTCTTTCTTTTCCGTATCGGTCGTCAGGCGGCAAGTTGCTGGCGTTTCGAGGGGTCGGGAATAACCACGATGGTGCTGCCATCCCTCACATTGTTGAAGAGGTCGATGACATCCTGGTTCAGCAGCCGGATGCAGCCGGAGGAAACCGCCTTGCCGATGGAAAAGGCCTCCGGTGTTCCGTGCAGGCGGTAAAGCGTGTCCCTGCCGCCCTGATGAATGTAGAGCGCCCGCGCGCCGAGCGGGTTCTTAAGGCCGGGTGGCATTCCACCATTGGCGATACTGAAGGGCTGAAGACTGGGCTGCCGCGCCACCATCTCGTCCGGCGGGGTCCATTTCGGCCATGCCCGCTTGTAGGCGACAATCGCCCGGCCGGCCCAGGAGAAGCCGTCCCGGCCGACGCCGATCCCGTAACGGGTCGCCTTGCCGCCCGGCAGAATGTGGTAGAGAAACTTGTTCGGCGTATCGACGATCAGCGTTCCTGGCTTTTCATCGGTCGGATAATCGACGACCTGCCGCCAGTAGCGGGGGTCCACCTGCTTGATGTTCACCGCCGGGATCGGGAATGTCTCATCGGGAAGCGCCGCATACATTGCCGGCGTGACCGGAAGAGGCGTCTCGGGCAAGGATTCGCCGTTCCTCGACAGCGTCGCCGGCTTTGGCGGCTGACCGGACGTGGCGCACCCCGCCAGCAGCCCTGCAAACCCAAGGGCAAGAAGGTTTCTGCGGGTGGTGAATATCGGGATGTCGTGCATTCTGGGCTGTGTCTCCTATTCGGCGACACATAGCCGGCCCCCACCTTAAGCCAGCCTTAAGGGCATCACCCGCATGGCGACGCGTCCGGATCGCCAGCACCGCGGATCGCCGGCAGGATAAAATGACCACCCCTGGGGGCGGCCATTTCTTCTGCGTGTTCGATGCGCGTCACCAGCGGGTCAGGCCAAGCAGCTTTTCGCCGAGCGGGTTGAGCCTGGCGGTTTCGGCATAGCGTTTCTCCCATTCGCGCGGATCACCGGGAAAGGCGTCGCGCTGCGGATGATCGAGCTCCTTCCAGAGCCGGATCCGCTCCTGCCGTTCCACCTCATTGTCGAATTCCGCCGGGTGCATGGAGATATATTGCGCCATGCGCACACGCCCATCGGAATGATTGGGACGCACGCCATGGGCCAGCAGCGAGTTGAAGATCATCAGGTCGCCCGGTTCCATGTCGATATTGACGACGGACAGACCAGCCATATCCGGATGCATCGGATCGCGATCTTCCGGCTGCGTCTTCACCCACTCGTCAAAATGTTCAAAAAGATAGGGCACGCACTGAAACCCGCCGACATCGCCGTCCTGTTTCTGCAGGCTCAGCACGCCCTGCACGCCGATCGGCAGCGGGCGGATGGACGTGTCCACATCCCAGTGGATGAAGCCGTTGGGATTGCCTTTCACCTTTTTCGGCGGATTGAGATTGGCGCGGTCGATGGTGACCCACAGATCCTCCCGGTCCCATATGTCGACGAAGACGTCGTAGACCCGCTGCTCTACACGATTGTCCCAGAGATACTGGTGATTATAGATCTCCAGCATGCCGGTATTGTTCAATTCCTTCATCTTGTGTTCGCGTCTTTGCGGCGCATACCACGTCGAAGCGTCGGCCGGATCCTTCTCATCGAATTTCCAGAGCAGATCGACAAGGCGTTCCACATTCGCCGCAGGCACCGCCTGACGGACAATGATATATCCCCTCGTCGTCCAGTGCTGCCAGTCCGCTTCCGACAGGACGCGCAGCGGCAAGGTCTTGTTGATATCCTTGAGCTGCGTCGTGGCGGCCGTCGTCGGATGGCTGTCGCGTTTGATTGCCGCGGTGGATTGCATGTCGTTCTCCCATCATCATCTCCCTGACCATCAGGCGATGACAGGAAAGCTACGGTTTTCCGGGACGTCGTGTTGTGCGCAGACGGACAATACTGATACTATTCCGGCGTATAAATCCAAACGAGCGCGGAATGAGGCCACATCTCGAACATCTGCCGACATCGCCGGATTCGTCCTGGAGCAGGCTCAACCGGCGGCTTGACGACGCCATTCCGTTCGAATGGCACCACCATCCCGAGTTCGAGCTGACGCTGACGCTGAATTCCCGCGGACAGCGTTTCGTGGGTAATCATGTTGCCGATTACGATCACGGCGATCTCGTGCTCATCGGCCCGAACCTGCCGCACACCTGGGCGTCGCGTGACAAACTCGATCCGGCTGGACCACATGTCGCCCTCGTCTTCTGGTTCAGGAAAGAATGGATCGAAGGACTGGCAGGCGGATCGGTGGAACTGGCGCCCGTCAGGCGCATGATTCGAAACGCCGCAACCGGGCTGGCGTTCGATCCCGCACTCGGCCGGGCTCTGGCGGATGATTTTGAAGCGATATTCGCCCATCCGCCGGTCAGGCAGCTGACCGGCCTTCTGGATATTCTGGCGCGGCTGGCGGCAGAAGACGGCGGCGCGCCCCTTTCAACCGTCGTGCCGCAGCAGGTGGAAGGGGACCGTTCACGGATTGACCGTGTCCTGAGCCATCTGCACCGTCACTACCATGAACCGCTCCGCATGGAGCGGATTGCCGCAATAGCCGCCCTCAGTGAATCCGGCCTGCACCGCATGTTCAGGAAACATACGCAGGTCAGCATGTCCGATTACCTCATCAGCCTCAGGGTCGGCGAGGCTTGCGCCCGGCTTTCAGGCACAACCCAGCCGATCCGACATATCGCTGCGGATGTCG
Organism: Agrobacterium sp. NPDC089420; assembly: GCF_044900305.1. Taxonomy (NCBI): domain Bacteria; kingdom Pseudomonadati; phylum Pseudomonadota; class Alphaproteobacteria; order Hyphomicrobiales; family Rhizobiaceae; genus Agrobacterium; species Agrobacterium sp. NPDC089420. Next base: position 85,672 of record NZ_JBJDMY010000017.1, read on the forward strand.
GTTATGCCTCTCTGGCCAATTTCAATCGCCAGTTCCTGCGTCTGCGCGGCATGACACCACGCGACTACCGCGCCTCGTTTCACGGCGCCAGCAAGCAAATCCGGTAACAGGGCGAAGTGACCGTGTCCCGCATCGTGTCACAACCTGTCTTGGCCGATAACGGCATTGGCCAAGAAAGCAGGAACCGGACCCCGAAACCGCATGCCACGACCGTTCTCCAGCAGTCCATGTGGCCCGAAGTGCCGTGCAGCACCGGCGCGATGCTTCCCGGCTGGACAACCGCTGCCGAGCTGTTTTCCAGCCCTTCGGCATTGCAGGAATTCCTGGATTATGAGGGGTCGTTCGATCCCGGCGTCGACCTCAAAAGTCGCGCCGCATTTCTGATGAGCGACTATTGCTACATCTTCTTCATGGCCACCGTTCCCTTGCTGGTTGGCCGCAGCATCGTGCCTGATATGTCGCCTGATGCCTTTTCGCTGCAGTTCTATACCTATCATGGCGAGCATGACGGAGAGCCGATGACGGTGCGGCGGACCCGCGTCAGGCTGTTGTCACCGCAGATATTTGCGGAGCGGGATGACGGGCGGCATTCGATGGTCACGGACTACGCAGGCCTCTGCGAGCATTTCAGGATGGGCGTCGAGCAACATTTCCATCCGCTGGTGGAAGCATTGGCAAAAAGAACCGGCTTTTCGAAGAATGCGCAGTGGCGGCTGGTGGGAGACGCCATTGCCGGCAGATTTCTCGACGTCGGAAGACGGTTCGGCTGTCTCGCCGATGCGCTGTCGACGGCAATGGCGATCGTCAAGGTACAGGGATCGCCGCTGAACAACCGTCAGCTGGGGTATTTTGACCTTACCCTGCATGACAGCGCATTGAAGGAACCATTCACCTACACGTTTCGCGCGCGGGGCGGATGCTGCCGGTACTATACCGTTGAGGGCGCGGAAAAGTGCCCGACCTGCGTATTGAAGTCGAGCGATGAACGGGACGCCTGTCTGCTGCAGGAAATGCGTGTCCATTTCTGCCTGAAGTAGAATTATTATTTTTCATAAATTTATTTCGACTTGAGAGTCCCATAGCCCCTTCCCTGTTCGTCTTCAGCATGAGTGGGCGGATATTGCCGCCTTTTGTCTGACTAGCTTATCGAGCGCGCGGGAGCGGGGGCTTCAATGGAATGCAAGGGAATTAACGGCAGAACGGCTCGAACCGGTCTGGCTGGATGGGTGGCGATGCTGCTCGCAACTTCGGTTTCTGCTCTGGCCATGCATGCGCCGGCCGCAGCGCAGGGTACCGGCCAGGCAAGCGCCTCACCACGACAGATTTCGATTACCGCCGGGCCGCTCACCACCGCCCTCAATCAGCTTGCCACACAAACCGGCCTGCAGATCATGTTTGACGGATCGGTTGCCAATGGCAAAAGGTCCCGCGGTGCCTCCGGCAATCTGACGCCGTCCCAGGCGCTTGACGCAGTGCTTGCCGGCACCGGCGTCCAGTCGCGTTTCGCCGGTCAAAATCAGATCGTCCTCAGCGTTGCCGCGAATAATACCGATGCCGTCGGCAGCGACGGCACGACGGTGCTGCAGGCGATCACGATTTACGGCGCCCGCAATGCCACGACGCTGGCCAGCACGTCTTCGAGCATCGGTATCGTCACCGCGCAGGAAATTGCCGATGGGCAGATACACAGTTTTCGCGACAGCTTCCGACGCATGGCGAACGTGATGGATGCCGACTGGGTGGATGGCGGTTTCATCATTCGTGGCGTCAATTCGGAAGGCCTGGTTCCCGGCGGAGCGCCGCTGGCATCGCTTTACGTCGATGGCGTTCAGCAGACGGTGCGTGGTGCACGACGCGGCGCGCGCGGATTGTTCGACGTCGAGCAGGTCGAGGTCTATCGTGGTCCGCAGTCAACCCTTTCTGGACGCGCCGCCATGGCCGGTGCAGTCTACATCAAGACCAAGGATCCGACGTTCGAGAAGGAAGCCGAGGTTTCAGCCACGATCGGCACCGGCAATCTCTACGGCACCGCATTCATGGTCAATACGCCGCTGATGGACGACCAGCTTGCCGTTCGCATCTCCGGCGAAATCCAGAGAAGCGAAAACGACATCAACTATCCGACCTTTGCGGGTTACGATCGATATAACGATTTCACGCACGATCTCTATTACCAGATCCGCGGCAAGGTGCTGTTCGAACCGGCAGAAATGCCGGAGACGCGCGCCCTCTTCAGTTATTCATTCTCCCATGACGACCCCTATGTCCGCGACATTGGCGGCCCGGCAGGCGCGTCGCGCTTCCGTTTCGATGAGAAACGCGGCGATTATCAAATCCCTGCCTACATAGAATATCGCCCGACCGAAGTGCATAATGTCGGACTGGAAATCACGCATGATTTTTCAGACGAGTTGAAGCTGACCTCCCTTTCAACCTTCAGCTATTCCGACACCGACCGCTTCTCGCCCAACTATGGGACCGCGGGCGAAATCAACACCTATCATGGATACTACAAGGAATTTATCGCCTCACAGGAGCTGCGCCTCAACTATGAAGGCGACAAATGGGACTGGGTCAGCGGCGTCTATTTCTCCTATGAAGACGAGAAGAATTTCTACGACCGCACCATTCCGCTGAGCGCCACCGTCAACCGCAACCAATTCCAGCGCAATACGCAGAAATCATTCAATGCCGCCCTGTTCGGAGAGGCGACATATGAATTCGTTCCGACGTGGAAAATCACCCTTGGCGGCCGTCTCGATTATACGGATCAGGACATAACGCAGTATCTTCTGCGAACGCAGCCGCTTGGCGGCACCCGGACGGTTCTGACGGACTATGCGGCATCCTTCCACGAAACCAACTTCGTGCCGAAAATCGGCCTGTCGAAGGAACTGACCGACACCCAGACTGTCGGGGTTACCTATTCCCAGGGGTTCAGGACAGGCGGCGCCAGCTATGATTCCTTCCGGCGCACCGCCTATACCTACGAACCCGAAACGGCCTCCACCTATGAACTCTTCTACAAGGGAACCTTCCTGGACGACCGGCTGACCCTGAACTCCAACATCTTCTACACCAAATATTCGGACCAACAGGTCCAGATGCAGCTTGATCCCACGGATGCAACGACCCGTCGCATCATCAATGCGGCATCGTCGGAAGCATGGGGCTTCGAGTTCGAGCCATCGTTCAAGGTAACTGACAATCTCGAGACCTTCGCCTCGCTCGGTTATGTCCATACCGAGTTCAAGGACTTCAACGACCTCGCCTACGGCAATCTGTCCGGCCTGCCTTTCCCGGAAGCGCCTGAGTGGTCACTCGGCCTTGGCGCCCGCTACACCTTCGATAATGGCGTCTATGTCGGCGCGGACGCGAAATATACGTCGAGCTATCTGGCGCGGCTGGGCAGCCTGCCGCACGACTATCTCGACAGCCGCTGGATCGTGAACCTGCAGGCCGGCTACAAGACCGAGCGGTGGGAACTCAACGCCTTCGCACAAAACCTTCTGGACGAGGAATATTTTGTCTACAATGACAATGATATCGCCGCCACGCTCGGCGAGCGCCGCAGCGTCGGTCTGAACCTGAAGGTCAAATTCTGATCCATTTCCTGCGCGGCTTCCACGCCGCGCAGGTTTCCATTCTGGAGTAAAGAATGATCCTGCGATCGTTTGTCATCTTGCTGATCGGGCTTTTTGCCTCCGGTGCCTCGGTGCAATGTCCGGGCAAGTCGGTGACATCAGGGGTTTATGACGCCCCCCTCTGTGTGCCGGATGCACCACGCAGGATCGTCGCGCTTGATCCGTTCTACAATCTGGGAATGGCGCTAGAGCTGGGCCTGCCGCTGGTCGGCGCACCGCTTTTGACCGTTCAGGATCGCGATCTGAAGGAAAAGGCCGAGGAAGCCTCCGTTTCCGATATCGGCGACGCGCGTCAGCCGAGCCTGGAACGCATCGTTGCCCTGAAACCCGATCTCATCATCGGCGACGCAACGCTGCATGGCCAATCCTACCAGAACTTCGCCAAGATCGCGCCGACCGCCCTCATCGACGCAAAGGACTGGAAGGAACATTTCAGCACCCTGGCGATGATTACCGGAAAAAGCGCCGATGCGACCCGAATGCTGGCGGGCTACGAACAACGGGTCGCAGCCATCAGAACCAAGACAGGCTCCCGCACGATGTCGGTTCTGCGGGTAACGCCGAGCGGCTTTCATCTCTATCTCGACGGCCCGGCCGCTTATGCGCCCTATGCGGTTCTGCGTGATGCCGGCGTCAAGCGAAGCGCCTACGAAACGACGCAGGATAATACGGTCTTCAAGCGGCCGGAATGGGAAGACCTCGCCCTTCTCGACGGTGACATCCTCCTTTACGTCGTTGCCGCCGGATATGACGCGAACCAGGACGATGCGCTTGCCGCGCGCACAACCAGCAACCCGTTCTGGCAAATGTTGCCGGCGGTCGCCTCTGGAAACGCCCACCGGGTCACGCGCGAAACATGGATGGGCTTCAACGGCATCGGCTCCGCAAACAGGGTTCTCGATGACATCGAGCAATATCTGCCGGGCAAACCGTGATACCGTTTCGCAGACCGTCAGGAGCAGAAACACCGGTCCATTCACGCCGTGCAGAGTTTTCCTGTGCGGCCTTGCTTATTCTTGCAATCGCATGCCTGCTGGTTTCTGCGGTCGTGGCCATAACGGCCGGGCCAAACCCCATGTCGCCGTCGACGGTGCTGTCTGCAATCTTCCGCTTTGACGGCTCGCGCGATCATCTCGTCGTGACATTGCTGCGCTTGCCCCGCGTTGCAGCGGCGATGATCGCCGGAGCCGGCCTTGCGGTATCAGGCGCAATCATGCAGGCGGTAACAAGAAACCCTCTGGCATCGCCGGGTCTTCTTGGCATCAATGCCGGTGCGGCTTTCGCGGTTGTCGCCAGCCTGACGATCCTTGGCGCTTCGGGTGGCAATGCGCAGGTCTGGTATGCTTTTGCCGGTGCGGCACTGGCAGCATTGTGCGTTTTCTTCATCGGTTCCGTCGGCCGCATCGGCGCGACCCCGCTGGCGATGGTGCTGGCCGGAGCGGTGGTCGCAACATTCCTCACCTCGCTTACCACGGCAATTCTGATCTTCGACCAGACGACACTCGATGCGGTGCGCCTGTGGACCGTCGGTTCCTTGAGCGGCCGGACCATGGATCAGGTCTTCACCGTCATGCCTTATTCGCTTGCCGGACTGTTCGGATCACTTGTCCTTGCCCGACACCTGACGACCCTGAGCCTTGGCACCGATGTCGCCACCGCGCTTGGCCAGAACCCGGCCCTCTGGCGCAGCCTGTCGGTCATCGTCGTCATTCTCCTGTCCGGCAGCGCCGTCGCACTTGCCGGCCCGGTCGGCTTCGTCGGTCTCGTTGTGCCGCACATCGTGCGCCTGGCAATCAGTGTCGATTACCGCTGGGTCGTTCCCTTCAGCGCCGTCATCGGAGCGATCATGGTGGTCGTCGCCGATCTCGCCGGACGGATCATCCTTGCCAACCAGAGTTTTCCTGTTGGCGTCACGATGGCGCTGATTGGAGCGCCGTTTTTCCTCTGGCTGGCGCGTTATCGCACGGGGGCAGGCAAGCCGTGACACGCGCGATAACTGTTCTCATCATTTTCAACCTGCTGGCCGTGGTTGCTGCAATGATGTGGGGTGACCAATCGATTGCCTGGCGTGACGTTGCCAATGCGGTCATCGGTGGGGCCTCATCCGACCTGCAGATGATCGTCATCGAATTCCGGCTATCGAGGGCTATTCTGGCCCTGCTTGCGGGCGCAGGCCTTGCCGTTGCAGGGACGATTTCGCAAACCGTCATGCGCAATCCCCTGGCGGAGCCCGGCGTTCTCGGCATCAATGCCGGCGCAGCGCTTTTCGCAAGCGTGGTGATCATCGTTTTTGCCGACGTTTCACCAGCTGTTCTGCCGTGGGCGGGCTTTGCAGGGGCCATCACCATGGCGGCGGCCGTTTACGCCCTGTCCTGGAAACGGGGAACCTCTTCTCTGCGGATCATCCTTGTCGGCATCGGCTTAAGCGCGCTCGCCGGCGCGGGAACCAGTTTTCTGACCGCATTCGGCAATGTCGTTGATGTTCAGCGCGCGATGATCTGGCTTTCGGGCAGTGTTTACGGCGCCGACTGGACCAAGGTCCGAAGTCTCCTGATCTGGCTCGCCGCTCCGCTCGCCCTGAGCTGGTTCTCCTGCCGGCAACTGGATCTCATCCGCTTCGGCGACGATGTGGCGACGGGCTTGGGACAGAGGGTCAATCTCATGCGGGCATTCCTGATATTGCTCTGCACGTTGATATCGGGAGCGACCGTCGCCATGGTTGGGCTGGTGGGTTTTGTCGGACTGATCGCCCCGCATATTGCAAGGCGGATCGCCGGCCATTCCCATCGAGCCCTCATTCCCGTTGCCGGGCTGACAGGCGGTCTTCTGCTGTTGATCGCCGATATTGTCGGCCGCACGGTCATCGCACCGGCGCAGCTGCCGGCCGGTATCGTCACGGCCCTGCTGGGTGCTCCATTTTTTGCCTATCTTCTGAAGGGTCGCAGGCATGTCTGAACATTATCGCCTCGCGACACGAGCGCTTTCCCTTGGATATAACGGCTCCGTCATCGTCGACGACCTGAACCTCGAAATCCCATCCGGGCGCTTCACCGTTCTCGTCGGCCAAAACGGCTGCGGCAAATCCACGATATTGCGCGCGCTTGCCGGGCTTCTCGCCCCGATGAAGGGAGAGATATTTCTCAATGGCAGGCCGACACGCAAAATGCCGTCACGGGAACGGGCAAAACAGATCGGCGTCCTCACGCAAGGACCCCAGGCCCCGGAAGGATTGACGGTCGCCGAACTGGTCCGTCAGGGGCGTTATCCGCATCGCAGGCTTTTCGAGCGATGGTCCAGCCGTGATGAGGATGCCTGCGCCCATGCCCTTGATCTGACCAACATGACGTCGCTCTCCGACCGACAGGTGGAATCCCTGTCAGGCGGCCAGCGACAACGCGCATGGATCGCCATGGCGCTCGCCCAGGAAACGGACATTCTTCTTCTCGATGAACCGACGACGTTCCTCGATCTCGCCCACCAGATCGAGATACTGGATCTGATCCGGCGGCTTGTTCATGATCGGGGTCGTACCATCGTCGCGGTGCTCCACGATCTCAACCAGGCTGCCCGCTACGCCGATGAGGTCGTTCTCATCAGGGACGGCAGGATATTTGACGCCGGCGCCCCAAGCGCCGTCATTACGGACAGGAATGTTCTCGATGTCTTCGGCGTGAACGCCGTTATCATGCCGGATCCGCTTTCGGGAACACCGATGTGTGTCCCCGTCCCGTCCCGGGGCTGAGCGGAGCCGCGACCTGTGGCGGCCTCGCAACATTCGTTAGGTTTTTCATAAATTACAATCCTGCCTCCCGCGTCTCTGCGCCTTCCTTCACGGGCCAAAAGATGCAATGAATCCAGACGTAAACATGATAAAAAATATCCTCTTTTTACGTTGGAGGATTTTTTCTCGGCATAAGCCGTAAATCATTGCACTTGCATCGCTTTTTCCCTGCGATTAGAAATTCCTCACTGGCAATGGCGGCGTAAAAACTTTGATGCCGGATGATGACCGGGTTCGGACGAAGGCCATGGAGAGTTCCGGTTTGGGCTCAGTATCCGCCCCTTCAGTTGTCGCAGATTGCAGCTTACGGAGATCAGGAAAGCGATGCGGACGTCGACGGCTACCCTCAACCAAGGTAACGGAACCGACCTGCTGAACAGGGCGATCGTCGAGCATTACGGCGACATCATCAAGGCCGTGGGTGGACGCAGCCGTTCAGACGGAGCCGCGCGGGAAATCGTCCACGATCTCTACGTAAAACTCGCATTGCAGCCGGAGGCACTCTCCGGCAAACGATCGATAAAAGCATTTCTTTGCCGCGCCGCTTCCAATATGCGGATCGACCGGATCAGACGCGAGCAATTCGAGTCCAGGCTTTTTTCCGGCTCGGATGAAGATGCGAGAGCGGTGGTCGCGACGGACAGCGCTCCCGACCAGGGGCTGGATGTCGAGGCGCGGTTGGCCATCCTGAAACAGGCCATTGCCGACCTGCCCGAAAAACGGCGAACAGCCTTCGTGCTGCACAGGCTGCATCATCTGTCGCCAGATCAGATTGCCGCAAAGCTGAAAATTTCACGCAATATGGTCGACCGGCACCTCAGGCGCGCGCTCAGCCATTGCCTCGACCGCCTTTTCGAAATGGAGTAAACATCCCAATCCACGCAGTTCATTCGTCTACACATGGGAGAGCATAATTGGAGCGTTCCGTGCAACGTAGACGTCTGACGCGCGATCAGCGCAAGCGAAACAGAGAGGCGTCCGACTGGGTCTTTCGCAACCGAGACCCGGAACAGCCCGAAACGGAACGGGCGGAGTTCCGTCGCTGGATGGAGCAGGATCCGGAGAACTGTCGAGCCTACACGGCTGCGACGCGCATTCTCGGCGAAGCGAGAACTGCGATCCGCTCCGATGCCGGGCTTCGTGACATGCCGGTTGAGACTTCACCGCGCGGACGCAACGCGATCATCTCTTCAATCGTGGCAATCATTTCGGCCGGCGCACTCTTCATTGCCTTGGATGGCCCCATGCGTCTGAGCGCGGATGTCATGTCCGGCGCCGGCGAAATGCCGGAAGTCACGCTGGAAGATGGTTCGCGGATCCAGTTGAACGCATCGTCGGCAATCGCACTCGACTTCACCAGCGGTCGAAGGACGGTTCGGCTCCTGCGCGGGCAGGCCTTCTTCCAGGTGGCTCCGGATGAGAAACGTCCGTTCTCCGTCAGCACCGAGGATACGTTGGTCACAGCCCTAGGCACGGCTTTCGATGTTCGACAAAGCGCGACAGACACGCGTGTTGCCGTAACGGAACATTCCGTAAGGGTAGAGTTCAAGACTGAGGGAAGCATCCCGGTAAAACTCGGGGAAGGTGAAGAAATGCTTCATCTGAACGAGACAGGCGAAAGCACGATCCGGAAAACCGATGCCGCGACTGCTCTCGCCTGGCGTCGCGGCCAGCTCACCGTGGATAACGTGCCGCTTTCCTACGTTATCGAGGAAATACAGCGGCATTTTCGCGGGCGTATCGTCATAGGAGACGAAGCGACCGCTCGACGGATCGTCAGCGGCACGCTCTTCGTTACCGATACGGAGGGGGCACTGAACTTCCTGCGCACCGCCCTTAAGGTCCAGATATACAAGATTGGCCCCATCATCGTCGTAACGTCCTGACGCGACCAACTCCGGAAGCCATGGCGCGGGATTGAGAATTGACCCTTGTTTCAACCGTCCCTCCGCATGTTTTCAGCGGGTGCTATGGAGTGATCGACATGGCGCTGTTGAGCGTGATCCGCCGCTGGCATTTTCGATAGCATCTATCGATCCGGGAGATTTGCCGCAGGACCGGCTTGTCCCGGAATACCACCCGCAAATACCTGCGCCTGGACGACGTGGAGCCGAAGTTCTAGGTTCCGGAACGGCCGAGCAAACTTGACCCGTTTGCAGATCGGTTGTCAGCCTGGCTGAAGAGCTGATCCAAGAAGAACCGCAAACAGAAGCGGACGATGAAGCAGTTGCCTGCCGACGTGATGAGCCTTGGCTACGTGGTTCCTACAATCGGGTTGCGGGCTTTGCTCGGGAATGGCGTGATGACCAGTGAAGAGAACTGCAGACGGCGGGCTGCGGGACATATGTGCCCCTGGCATTCGATCCCGGTGAAGCTTTCCAGTTCGACTGGTCGGAAGACTGGGAGATTATCGGCAATGAGCGCACCAAGCTTCAGGTGGCGACACGAAGCTGAGCTACAGCCGCGCCTTCACCGTGCGGGCCTATCTCCTGCAGACGCACGAGATGCTGTTCGATGCCCATAATCATGCATTCCGCGTGTTTGGAGGCATCCCCGGCCGTGGCATCTACGACAACATGCGCACCGCGATCGACAAGGTCGGCCGTGGCAAAGAGCGTGACGTTAATGTCCGCTTCCAGGCGATGGCCAGCCACTACCTGTTCGAACCTGAGTTCTGCAATCCGGCTTCGGGCTGGGAGAAGGGACAGGTCGAGAAGAACGTGCAGGATGCGCGTCATCGTCTGTGGCAGTCCACGCCGCGCTTTTCCATCATTGGATGCTCTGAACGACTGGCTCGAGCATCGTTGCAAGGAGTTATGGGCACAGACCCTACATGGACAGATGCGTGGCTCCATTGGCGACATCTGGGCGGAGGAAGCACCCGCGCTCATGCTCATTACCCGGCCGTTCGATGGGTTTGTCGAATACACCAAGCGTGTCTCGCCGACTTGCCTCGTGCATCTGGAGCGCAATCGCTACAGCGTCCAACGCTGGAGCAGGAGAAGAGAAGACGCGAGGTCGGTCTGGCCAGATTGCCAACCGGCTTGTCCATTCCGATCTCGTTATCCTCGATGAGCTCGGATACTTGCCGTTCAGCGCGTGTCAGGCGGTGCGATGCCGTTCCATCTGCTGAGCAAGCTCTACGAGCGGACCAGCGTCATCATCACGACGAACCTTAGCTTTAGCGAATGGGCCAGCGTCTTCGGTGATGCAGATATGATCACAGCCTTGCTTGTGCTAGGCCCAAAACGCAAGAAAGCCCTCTACGATAAGAGGGCTTTCTTGTTGAATTTCTTCGTAAATCTGGTTGCGGGGGCGAGCTTTCATCTTTACTTGCGCTCCAAGCAAGTAAAGATGGCTGCAGGTTTAAATCGCGCAATTTCAGATTATTTAACAATGGCTTCCGGGGATATCGTCATCCCGCAAGGCGAACTTTTTGCAACATGGGCATAGCTACTTCGCCTTCAAACCAGGGGGCGAGCAACCAGTGAAGCCCAATCACTTATCGGCAGTCTGTCCTCGTTCCCAAGGCGCTGGCCGATTTATCAGTTCGACCATTTCCGGAACCGGAGCAGCCGGCTCGGATAAAGCCAGGCAAAAATCCGAAAACCCTTCGGGGGTCATAACAATCAAACGCCCATTTATCACGTCGTCTGCTAATCTTAGAATGGCGGTATGCGCAAACTCCACCGGCGACTGACCGCATTGATCGGCTGCACGCTTAACCACTACGGCGTCCGCTTCCGAGAGCCATATCGTTTAATGTCTTTTGACTCTTCCAAACGATGTACCCGATTGCGATTATGACGTTCGCCCTTCTACAGCACGACAGAAAGGCCTGACTACCATTCTAATTTCGAGAAAGCACAATCGCCTGAACATCTGAAGTGCAGTCTGCCGCGCTCTCCATTGAGCGCGGCAGATGATTATCAAACAGTCATGCATCTGCCCTGTTCAACGCTTTGAGGACGGCTTTTGACAATGCGAACGCACGGGCGTCACCTCCCTTTTGATCCCGAACCATCCCGCTCAATTCCGCCATAGAGAACCTCCTCAGCATTGGTACGAGTTCGTCAGAATCAAAGTCCTCTGGAGGATTGGCAAAAACGCGCACGAGCGCACCGAAGATCGAAGCACCGTGTGTAAGTGGTTCACCCTTGTATGCTTCGGCCATGCAGGTCAGGGCAGCCGAAACGACTGCGTCACCATGTCTGCGAAGCGCAGTGGCAATCGAAGACGTAAAAGTGACATCTCCTGGCTTCCATGCAGTTGACGAAGTGCTTCGGGCGATAGTCAATCCTGCCTCAGACACCAGCCGTCGAATATCCAGAGCATCCTCATCGCCGGCAGCAAGGGCCGCGTGGAAGTCATCCATACGGTTCATCGCCTTGCGCGCCCTGTTCGCAACAATGAACATGCGTGCCTCGTCTTCTGGGCTGCCATAGGTGAAAAGGCAGCAAGGCAACTGCGGTAAATCTCCCCGGCGCACCGCTGCAGCCCAGCGATGCTGTCCGTCGATGATTACCTTTGAACCGTCAGGCCGCCGCGATACCACCAGAGGCGCACAAAGCCGCCAATCGAAGTTTGCGGCGATGCTAGCGATGAGGCGGCGCGATCCGTCGTTGTCGATAGATCGCTGATAAGAACTGTCGACCGTCAGTTCGGTAACATGCACCCACTCGATACTTGGCATGGTGCCACGCGGCGCGCCAAAGGCGATCTTCCGTTCGCTTCCGCGCTTCCCTCCAGAACCGGTTTTACTTTTCGTGCCAAACTGGGCGGATTTCCCTGGGCCGATAGCCGTGATTTCCGGAACGATTTCGGCAGTGAAACCCGCTAGAAGTTCAGGAACTTCCTCCGGTTCGCGGCACCACAACTTGCCACCATGTTCAATGACAACATGGCCAGCGTGAACGCGAGTTGCGCCGAGAGGTGTCGGGATCAGGAAAGATCCGTTGGGTGACTTGTCTTCCGTTATTCGATCGCAAACCCAGGGCGGCATCGCAGAACCGTCGTTAAGCCATGTACGAATGCTCCCGGCCAGCGGTATTGATTGCTGTTGCGTCATGATCGTTCTCCTGAAACGTCGCGGCCCTATGCGCACGACGCCGCAGGCTATGGGCGGTATGTTTCACTAACGAGAACGAACGAGCAGCTGGGAAAATTGGCGGGCAGCTATTATTATTTCATGGTTTTATTCAATGGCTGCCACGCCGGCGAGAATCTGCAAGTGCTGCGAGCTATTCCGGGAATAACGTTGATCGTTCCAACCATTCGCTTGAACTGCAGGACATCATACTCCGTATCGCTCGCCTGCAATCTGGCAATCAAAGTTTGCAGCTCGTTCCACTTCCGCTCAGGTTCCCGTTTTGCAGGCACCAACATCCTTGCGCTGAGCTGTAATCTCGCTCGCAGGCTTTCGGCTTGATCCTCGAGCTGCTGGAAGCGCATCTTCAAGGCTGGCGTATATAGCCCATCCTCGATGGCGGACATCAGTCCCTGAAGTCGTCGGTCAATCTTCTCAAGCTGCAACCGATCCTTTTGCATCTGGCGGCTCTGCTCATCGGCGTTCATCTGCTCGTCGTTGGTCAATGCGTCCGCGTGATGGGTGATCGACATGGCAGTCTCGGCAAGAATATCCCTGACCGCTGCTTCCATCACTCTTCGCTGGACCGTCTTGCCATTGCAATAGGTCTTTCGCCGGTAATGTTCCGCACAGCCGTAACGATCCCTCCCGACGTTACAGAACTCGCCACCGCATTGCGCACAGGTCAGGAGACGATAGAGGTTCGAGGGAGCCATCTTGAGGCCAAGAGCCCGAGCTTCTCTGGATTTCCGGACACCGTCACGAACACCTCCATGACGCCGCTCCGCCTCCTGTTGCCGATCCTTCACCGCCTGCCACAAGCCTTCGTCGATAATCCGCAGATGGGGAACATCCTTTATGACCCATTCCGTTTCTGGGTTAAGGCGTACCTGACGCTTTCCGGTGATTGGATCCTTGATGAAACGCTGGCGATTCCAGACGAGTTCCCCGCGATAAAGTGCATTGTTGAGGATACCGGTTCCTCTCGCCCGATGCCCACGAATGGTTGTGGCACCCCAGGAATGTCCGCCCGGTCCCTGAACAATTTCCCGGTTCAGCGCTGCCGCAATGGCATTGGGCGTCTCCCCCCTGGCAAAGGCTGTAAAGATGCGACGGACGATAATCGCCTGCCGCTCGTTGATGCAGCGGCCTCCGGCACCGCCTTCACCATCACTGGATACGTCATAGCCGTAGGCGAGACCTCCGCCCGAACGGCCCTTCTCGATCCGTCCGCATTGGCCACGTTTCGTCTTCTCAGCCAGATCCCTCAGGAATAGCGCATTCATCGTGCCCTTGAGGCCGATATGCATCTCATCGATCAATCCTTCGGCCACCGTATGCAGGGCAATTCCCCGAAATCGAAGGGCCTTGTAAATATGAGCCATGTCCTCCTGGTCGCGGGAAATCCGATCGAGCGCCTCAGCGCACAAGGTGTCGAACCAGCCTGCCCGCGCATCATCCAGCAACCGGGCGATTCCCTCCCTGCCGCGGATGCTGGCACCAGAGATGGCTTCATCGCGATAATACCCGACGACCTTCCACCCCTGACGCTCTGCGAATTGGTGGCAAAGGTTGAATTGATCGTCAATCGACTGCGAGCTCTGGAGATCGGAGGAGTATCGGGCATAGAGGGCAACGTTCGGCATCGGCATTCCTGGCATTTCAAAGGGGGAACGCCCTTTGCCAGCAACCAGGGCAAGAGAGAAGTTGTAGGTCACATTATCCAGAGGAAAGCAGGAGGACTTTACACTCCGGCATCACGCAAAAGGCGCCGAAGTATTACCCCCTGTCCGATACCGCCAATCGACCATCAGTGGTGTGAGAAGGAAATATCGAGGCTATTGAACGGAATCGAATTGGCGACCCGTTGATCCCAGACATGAAGTTCGAAGCCTAGCTGGTAGGAATAGTGTCTGGCCATTCCTGTGCGCCATGAAGTACGCGGAGAATGCGAACCACCGATTGCGTTACAGCATAAGCCGCGACATATGGGGTACCGTTGATCACCAGTTCGCGCGTCCCGGCAATTCTGCCAACACGACCACTCGCCGGAAAATCAATTAAGCGACGAGCAGCCGCGACGATCCGTTCGTCGACGATGAATGGCAGCTGAGGGACTATCCGCCTCGATAAAGGTGAAGATGGCGTCTCGATCTGACAACGCGAACGCTGACCAGGTAAGCTTCACGACTTGCGCGCCGCTGCTTTAACGCGCGCTGCCGCTCGCCGTTTTTCGAAATGAGCCTCGACTTCATCATCCGAAACATCAGGTCGCGTGTCGTTCAGCGCTTCAAGGACCTTGCTGCGAAACCAAGCATCATGAGCTTCGCTGCCTGATATAAGTTCGAGCGGTAATGCTCCCTCGTTCGCCGTCCGGGTGAGTAAGATACGAACCGCGTCCGACACTGTAAGACCCATGCTCTCAAGCACCGCAGAGGCACGATCTCGAACGTCAGCGTCAATGCGCGTTTGAACGAGTGCGTTCGAAGCCATAGTTATCTCCAACTGACAGACCAATCGTAATGCATATGAATTACAACGTCTATAGAAGATTTCCGTGTGCGCCACGCCGCTGCATTCTTCGCCTTGAAAGGAATCGAACCATCGACACGCAATTCGTCCATACTAAGCCATTATATTAATTGCTTTTTTCGAATTGGCACGCCCATGGCGGCATAAGAGCCAAGGTTGGCCGCCGCTCATCAATCCTCACTCACCTACGGGATGAAACTCTAACGCCATTTCTTGATATTGCGTATGGATGAGCTTCGGGGAGGTTTTGATGGATACGAAAATTCATTAATTGTTTTTTTTACCAGTCATCCACTTTAGAGAGTAGCATGTGAACTGGCATTCATCACATCTTCGATAGCGACACAGCACGGCTGGCAATCAAGATAGCGTTTAAGGGTCGCTAAAGCAGGCATGCTGCTTACCGGCTCAAAAAAAGGTGTCTCTCGAAAGCCCAGCAAAGCTTCCTCTCTCCCGTGTTGATGGTACGCTATCACCATTAGAGATGGAGGTGCTGATGAAACTGACCCGTTCGGAGTTATTCAGGAAGGTATGTGAGTTGCCACTGAGTAAACTTGGACCGGAACTGGAGACAACAGGTACTGCTCTGGCCGCGATCTGCAAGCAGTATCAAATTCCTTATCCGGGATCGGGATACTGGACACGGAAATCGTTGGGCCTTGCTCCTGATCTCCCTATCCTTCCAGAGGGACCGGATGATACTATCGAGATCGCAACGCGAGTGGTTACCCCACGAAAGCCGCGGGCGCCAAGGTCAGAGGCCGCTCCCTCCACTAAGATCAAGTCAGGCCCGAAGCATCGTCGGTCAGAACATCATTCATTGCTCTTCGGAGTGGAGGAACACTTTCGGAAAACAAGGGCTGCCGACAAGGGTGAGTTTCTGCGTCCATGGAAGAGGCTCTTACCGGATATAATATCATCACAGGAGATGCTGCCCCAAGCACTTACAATTGCAAACAAGCTGTACCTGGCCTTCAGCGAAGTCGGCGTGAACGTTCAGATCGCTGCAGCGGCTGAAAATCTTTCGAGAATTCAGATCGAGGAACGCGAGGTCGAGCTTAAAGACCGTAAGTATGGGCGTTACAGTTTTGGTACCATCTGGGCTCCGGACAGGCCGACCGTCGTATTCATTGACAACGTGCCCATCGGCTTGACCGTCACGGAGATGACTGAACGCGTAACAATGAGATACGTCAATGGCGACTATTATCGGGAGGATAGCAAGCTCGTCAGGTCGCTGAAAAGCTGGCAGTTAACGCACTCGTGGACTACGGAACAGGATTTACCTTCAGGGCGCTTCAGAATTGTTGCCTACTCCCCGAAACGCGGTGTTGACTGGACGCATCAGTGGCAGGATTCAGAATCGGAAGAAGTGTCCAATAAGATACCGGAAATCGTTCAGGCATTAAGGGCGACCAAAGGGAAGCTGCTCGCAATGATGCTTGCTGAAGATGAAGCTGAGGTCAAGCGAAAGAAAGAGCAGGAAGAGGAATGGGAACGTTATCGTCGCCGTGAAGATGCCAGGCAGGCTGAGCAGGCTCTCCAGACCAGCCAGAAGCAACTTGCCGAGATCATCGACAGTTGGGGGCGGACGATAGTCGTTGAGCGCTTCTTTGCGGACGCAGAGGCGCGTCTGGAGGGTTCGGACGAAGGGCGAAAGCAGCGACTGAAAGAACGACTTGCGCTTGCTCGCCAGATGATGGGAAGCGTTGATCCGTTGGATTTTATCGACAACTGGCAAGCACCTGAAGATCGATATCGCTCGAAATATGATTGATCTGCAGGCGAGCGCCGACGTCTAAGGTGAAGATGGAAATTTTGCCGTCACTTTCCATTCTCGAGGTAGCTCGGGTGATAAAAACCACTTAACCGGAACTATATCTTTCTTGTCCGAAGATACTCCTATGTCGCCTTAAGGGGCGCGACAGGGAGGCAAGTCCCTCACAGCGCTCGTGTTTCTTCCGCGGAAACACCGCAGGTGTTCACTGCATTTGGCCTGGAGTTAAGAGATGTCCTTTGCATCGCTAAGAGGCTTCTTGACGCAGCCGCCGATCTAGGGATCCTGCTTCGTGAGCTTTCCGGTCCGATCCAACTGCTTTCAGCGCCTAACCATTGAAGGTGAACAGAAATGCCGATACTCGACGCAGGAGCTTACTCACAACCGAACACTGAATATTTGTTGTCGATGCTAATTGAGCTCTCTGGTGATGAAGCCTTTCACGAAAAGAACGATGTGTTCTTTTTTAATCTTTACCTCGGTGACCAATACGTGGCCTTCCCTAACGGCATGAGTCGTTTCCATCTATGCAGAAATATGGACTACGGTTATCTGTTCGCAATTTTTCACACAGTTCGCCGACAAGATGTCATTGGTGAAAATGTGATGTTCCCGGATTACAGGGATACCTGTTTGACTTTACTTTGGACTGCGGAATCCGACTGCAACGACCACGTCACCGCCGCATTGAATTATGCAGACGAAGTAATCAGAAATCTGGAGTTTGCCACGGGTAGAGCGATTCCGATTGGCCTTGGCGAAATGCAGAGACAATCGAACTTCGAAGTCGCGCATGTGAAAGTGGTTGAAGGGATCGTTGATCGGATATCGCTACAGCACGACCGTAGACATGTGCCTACCCTCACTCCCGAGATTGCGCCCATACTCAATGCTCTCATGGGTTTCGACGACGAATACGAAAAAATCAAGAATTCTAAACCCGTGAAGTCTGTCACCCATGCGGGGCGTTGGCAGCAGAAGGCGATACGTGCTCATGGGAGTGGCGAATATGCCGATTGTGTCATTTGCTCGGCAGTATGGGCCGAGACGTTCTTGGTCCGAATCACTTCCGAGCTCATGGCTCTACTGGGGGAGCCTATCGCCGACCTGAGAGCCGAGATGCAACGGGGGATCCCGCAATTCCTAAACCGCTATCTCGGATCGAAGCTTTTGAAAGGAAACTGGGATCACACTTCACCGCTGACCCATGTGGGGAAGTGGCATCAAATAGCTTACAGTCTACGCAGTCGCGTTATGCATGAGGGCCACCTTCCAACGGCTGACGAGGCTTATGACTGCTACGAGACGACACACGATTTCGTACGTCATGTGAGCAAAGAGATTGGAAAGCTGAAGGATCCGAGGCTTGCTGCCGCGTCACGCTTTTTCAAACATATGCCGTCGTGAGCGGCACCCAATTTCTTCGTAATCGTCATAACTTAAGCGATTCAATCGGCCTATGTTTTTTACCCGGTTTTGCGAGAAGAACTATAATGCGGGAGTTTAGGCGAGCGATCTCCTTACTGATGGCGTCATCCAATTCGCGCGGATAGACGTTATCTTTAAATCGATCAGATTTTCGATCGAGCAAACCCTCGCTCGCTAGCTCCAACAAGCAGTAGTGCGCGCTGGCTTTCGCGAGGATGGGAATAAGCTGGAGATCAACCAATCCAGATTTTTCGCGAATCAGATCTCGAAGCGCCGCCGCATTCGTGATCATCTTCTCAATAATAGCTTTGTCGCTACCATCCAAACTTGCTCGCCAAGCCGGATCGGTAAGCGCGATCAATGTTCGAAACTTATCATCTACCGCTTTGTGTCTGTTCCTGAATTCAAGCGACAACAACTCGTTCTCTCTTGAGATTTGGTTGAACGGGCCATAAAACTCGTTCAGCCTCGTCTGAAGCTCCTTGATCTCGACTTCGTTGGACTTTTGCCTGAGGGTGGACGTTGTGTTTCGAAGGGCGAACCATACACCGAAAATGGCTGCAAACGCACTAGCTAGCCCACTTCCCACTGAACCAGTCAAAATCTCTCGCCAAAGCGGCTTGCTTGGCTGGTCTAATCGGATTGCGGGTATCTCAGCAACTGTAACGGCAAAGCTCTGTGGAACAGCCGTCATTGCCGGCTGTCCAGCTTGCCAAGCAATTTCAGAAGCAATGGCATCCGTTGCCAGGAATGCAAATATACTAAATATGATCGCGTTTATGATGCGAATGCGCGTATCCATTTTTCACCATTTTTTGAAAACTCTTGGTCAAACTCAAGTCGTACGTCCCGAAAACCGGCAGATCTCAGCATACCCTCCCACTCATCGGGCATCACGTAAGTGAAAAATCGTTGGTCAGACGTCCGGCTCTCTCCCTCACCCATCTTTAAAGAGGTGAAAAGTGTGCCTCGCGGGCGTATAACTCGGCGAGCCTCCAGTAGGCCATCGGTCATTTCGCCTCTGCGCAGATGCAAAAAGGACGCAGATGCCCAGACGCCGTCAAATGATCGGGTGGAAAATGGCAGCTGAGCGATGTCCGCAACGACGACAGGGCGATGAGCGAACGCCGCGGCATGTCGAGCCAACCCGAGCGATATGTCCAATCCGAGTGCATCACAGCCGCGTTCGGCAAGATACTTCAAATCCCGGCCGCTTCCGCAACCCAAGTCCAGAACTCGCGCGTTCGATGACAACTGATCGAGGAATTGATCTATCTGCTGGGTCATCGACAGACTGGCGGTGAAACCAGCATATCGAGCGGCGTTCTCGTCATAGAAATGGACTGTTTGAGGATCGCTCACAAATATCTCTGCCTGTTATGAAGGAAAGCTATTTTTTCAGATGTCAAAATTGCAAATCTTTTAGTCTGTTCACGAAGTCTTCCCACGGCGGTGTCTCTGTTGCGTGCGACCAAGAAATCCGGACCGTCCCATTCATAATCTCGGACGAAACACCCATAGCTTTGAGAACATGACTAGGTTCATAACTTGCTGACGTACAAGCCGATCCATTGGAAATTGCCACAATATCCTTTGTAGCAACCATCACGGCTTCTGAGTCGATCCCGTCAATCGAGAGGCTCAGGATATGGGGAAGAATTCCCCTTGCGTCATCACCATGAACATAGGGCTTCAAACTTCCGAATGCCCGCAGTGCCTCCATCCTCAACTCTACACAGCGTTTATAACGCGCATCGGATTCACGATGTGCTAGAGTTGCGGCTAAGCCAAACCCTACGATCAGTGGGACCGGGAGTGTTCCTGGTCGCAGGCTTTTTTCCTGTCCGCCTCCAAACATCAGCGGCTTCAGAGGTGCTCTCCGATTATCTCGACGTTTCATGATGAGCGCGCCTATCCCTTTAGGCGCGTAAACCTTATGACCGGATATGCTGATCAAGTCGATCCGAGGATGCGCCAGGCTTGGATTTAACCGACCAAAAGTCTGCGCAGCATCGACATGGAAAAATACGCTTTTCCCACTCAGTCCGTCGGCAATCGCGTCAATCGGCTGGACGGCTCCCGTCTCGTTGTTTGCATGCATCACGGACACAAGAAGAGTGTCTGGACGAACTGCTTTTAGGACGTCTTGAGCGTCGATGTATCCTTGGGCATCAGGCTTGACCAAGGTCACTTCGAAGCCGAGCGACCGAAGGTGATCGAGCGGCTCCAACACAGCTTTATGCTCAATTTCCGTCGAAACGATATGGCGCTTTCCGAGTTTTTCTCCTTCTGAAGCCAGTCCAAGGATCGCGAGATTGTCGGCTTCTGTCGCGCCACTCGTGAATATGACATCGGATGCGTCGACCTTAATCGTCGCAGCAATATGCGCTCTAGCAGTATTGACCGCTGACTGAGCATCCGCACCGAAAACATGCGTTCTGCTGCCAGCGTTTCCGAACTCGCGCACCATAAATTCCATAACACGCTCGGCGACGCGAGGATCCGTAGGTGTTGTGGCAGCCATATCCAAATATGTACGCATGTTTGTGTCTGTTTGTTTTGTTTGGTTGACTTGTTCACGAACAGGTTTATACGATCTCAACAATATTGGAAGCGTTTTTCGAGGTCGCTATGAAGGCTGTTCTGGAGTTTCCCACCGTGCGGGGGATACAGGCGGGGCGGGAGTACTACATCTCCATGTGCCCTCTTGGCTTAGTGCCGAAAATCTTCCTTTTCAACGAGGGCTTGACGCCGGAACAGCGGTCGCAGCGCCAGCTCAATCGCGGGCGCGTGCCTGAAATAGCCCGCTATCTCGTTGACAACAAAGACGATTACGTCTTCTCGGCTATCACCGCTTCGATTGACGGGGACGCCGAATTCTTGCCAAACGCAGGGGACGACCTCACCGGCACATTGCGCGTTCAGATGAAGACCTCAAAAATTATCATCAACGATGGGCAACATCGACGCGCTGCGATTGAGGCCGCCTTAGAAAGGGCTCCTGAGCTCGCTGACGAGACGATCGCAGTTGTCCTGTTTTTTGATCGTGGACTGGAACGTTGCCAGCAGATGTTTGCGGACCTGAACCGATACGCAGTTCGACCATCACGCTCTCTCAGTGTTCTTTTCGATCACCGAGACGAACTGGCAGTCGCATCTCGGCTCTTGCTGAGCCGCCTCCCCTCCATTTCAGAATTGGTGGAATTCGAGAAGACGAGCCTGTCTCAGCGGTCGAAAGCGCTTTTTACATTGAGCGCATTTTATACTGCTACCGAAGCTCTATTAGTCGATTTTGAGCCCGGCAGTGCCGAACAAAGAGATGATGCGGCCGTTGAGTTCTGGAGCGCCATCGCCAAACAGATGCCGCACTGGGACGATGTCCGATGTGGAGCGATGACCTCCGGCGCGCTACGCGACACTTACATAAATTCCCATAGCGTCGCCCTGCATGCGCTCGGACGCGTCGGCAATGCGTTGTTGAAGCTTCGAAGCAAAAAGAAATTTGACGACCCTCTGCCGCGGCTTGCGTCAATCGATTGGCGGCGGACGGCTGACACGTGGGTTGGGCGCGCAGTCGTCGCAGGACGCATGTCTAAAACCCATTTGAGTGTCACGCTGACATCGAATGTCATAAAAACCCATCTGGGGCTTCCGTTATCCGCTGATGAGCAATCCATCGAAGACGCATTCAGGAGACAGCCTCATGCAGCTTGACCTAGGCAGTAAGAGCACATCCAAAACCTCAGCGTTCAGCGCGCTTGGTATGAAAGCGACGATTAACGCGCTCTTGGATGAGATCTCCGCCCTCTACCAAGCCGACAGCACACCGTGGGTCGTCGGATACAGCGGCGGTAAGGATTCGACAGCAACACTCCAGTTGGTTTGGATGGCCTTGTCTCGCCTGGATCCTACGGTACGACTAAAGCCTGTCTACGTCATCAGCACTGATACGCTGGTCGAAAATCCGATCGTTGCGGCCTGGGTTGCGCGGTCGCTCGATAAAATGGGAGAGGCCGCCGCCAATAGTGGGCTCCCCTTGACGAGCAATCGCTTAACCCCAGATGCGTCGGAATCGTTTTGGACGACCTTGATCGGGCGCGGCTACCCAGCGCCCCGACCGAAATTTCGGTGGTGCACAGACCGCCTGAAAATCAACCCTTCAAACCGCTTCATTTCCAGCGTCGTCAAAGCGAGCGGCGAGGCTATTGTCGTGTTGGGGACAAGAAAGGCGGAGAGCCAAGCTCGTGCCAAAGCTATGGAGCGGTTTGAGAGCAAACGCGTCCGCGAAAAGCTGAGCCCAAACGGAAAGCTTCCCAATTCTTACGTTTATTCCCCAATCGAGGATTGGACGAACGACGACGTGTGGATGTTCTTGATGCAGGTCCGAAACCCTTGGGGCTTCGATAACAAGGACCTTCTGACGATGTATCAAGGCGCATCGGCTGACGGTGAATGCCCCCTGGTCATCGATGCATCGACACCCAGCTGCGGCGATAGCCGTTTTGGCTGCTGGGTCTGCACCATGGTAGAGCGCGACAAGTCCATGACTGCCATGATTCAGAACGACGTCGAAAAAGAGTGGATGCTCCCTTTGCTTGAGCTGCGCAACGAACTCGATGTTCGCAACAGCGAAACGGGTAAGCGGGATGACCGCCACCTGCGCGATTTCCGTAAAATGACTGGCGCTCTGCAGCTCCACAATGATCGTCTGGTTCATGGACCTTACTTGCAATCCTCGCGTGAACGTTGGTTGCGCAAGGTTCTCGAAGCGCAGCGGCACATTCAAAAAAACGGTCCGACCGGTGTATCTGATATTCAGTTGATATCGCTGGACGAGCTACGAGAAATTCGTCGGCTCTGGGTCGTTGAAAAGCATGAGATCGAAGACAGTTTGCCCCGCATCTATGAAGAGGTGCTTGGTAAGCCCTTTCCAGATGGCCGAATGGATGACAGCCTTTCTTTCGGTCATGCGGAAATAGAAATCCTGCGTCAAATCTGCGGCGAGGACGAGTTACATTTTCAGCTAACCCGTGAGTTGCTCGATATTGAGCGGCAGCATCGAACGATGGCTCGACGCTCAGGCCTGTTCAAGGCCTTGGAGCAATCGTTGCGGCGTGGTTCATACGACAGCGCTGAGGAAGCCGAGCAAACTGCCCTACGGCGACGTGACATCATGGATGACCTCTACGACGGCGACGAGATCGTCGAGGATGAGGATCAGGGATCGCCTTTATTGCCTGGCCTCGCATCCTCTGACGACGAAATGAAATCGATATGATCCTTGACGAAATTATTCTGCATGACTTCGGCACCTATGGCGGGCGTCAAAACATCACGTTGACGCCTGACTCACCGGATCGCCCAATAATCCTTTTCGGTGGCCTTAATGGAGGCGGGAAAACGACGCTGTTGGATGCGCTCCAGCTTTGTTTTTTCGGGAATGTTGCGCAGTGCGCCGGACGCGGAGACCTCCCATACGATGAGTATTTGCGGCGGTCTGTGCACCGCGGAGCAATTTCACGAGAAGCGTCGATAGAGGTCAGCTTCCGACACACGGTTGACGGCGCCGAACAGAATTGGCGGCTTTCTCGTTCGTGGACAGCCAATGACGCGGTCAAAGAGCGGTTTCAGGTGTTTCGCGACGATGTCTTCGATAAAGCGGCCAGTGATCACTGGAGTACACAGGTTGAGGAGTTCATCCCGGCGAGGATTGCTCCGCTTTTCCTGTTCGACGGTGAAAAGGTCGAAAAATATGCCGACCTTGAAGAAGCGCCAGCATTGATACGGACCGCAATTCAGAATCTTCTTGGGCTCGACATCGTCGAGCGTCTCGGAGGTGATCTCATTTCCATCGAAAGGAAAAAGAAGAGCGAGCTTGCGGCGCCGGCCGAGGCAGACGAGTTGAGTTCTCTCCGTGACGATATCCAGGCGTTGGCAACCAACAGAGCACGGCTTCTGCGGGAGCGCGCTTCTGGCGCCAACGAACTCGACCAAGCCAAACGAAGAGCCCTTGAGTTAGATCAGCGGTACGAGCGAGAGGGCGGAGCGCTCTTCGAAGACCGGGGACGGCTCGAGGCTGAGCTCGCAGTGACGAACCGAGGCAAAGACGCTGTAGAGCGTTCACTTCGCGAACTTGCTAGCGGCGCACTACCTCTAGCCCTCATCGCTGATCTGATTTCTGGCGTGACCGATCAAGCGAAGCTTGAAGCAGAACGTACACGTAATGCTCAAACAGCGGACGTTTTGGACGCCGAATACAAAGAAATTCTTGGGCTTGATGGCGTCGCAGGGCTTCCAGCAAAGGCTCGGCAAGAGATCAGCGACCATCTGCAACTCCGACTCGATAGCTACCGCCGGAAATCGGATGGTCCGCGCTACCTCAATCTCGACGACACCACGAGTGCGATGGCGGAAACGATAGCAACGACCGGGCTAATGGATGTTCAGGCCCAAGCCAGAGAAATGCTCTCTCAGCAGCAGCAGTTGGCAACTAATTCCGAGCAGCTCAAGGGTACACTCGCCGCGGTCCCCAGCCAAACATCAGTTGCCGAGCTCATTTCGAAGCGAGAAGCGGCAAATGACGTCGTTCGGCTCGCGGAATTCGAGCAGAAGAAGCGTGATGAAGAGATTGCGCGTCTTGACAGGGAGCTGGAAGCAAAACGTTCGAAAGAAGCGCGGCTACTTGAGAACGTAGCTCGTCAGAAATTTGAACAGGAAGATGTGACAAGGCTTCTGGATCACTCGTCACGAGTTCGCTCAACACTGGACCAATTCCGTGCGGCCGTCATTGCGCGGCACGTCTCCCGCATCGAACAGTACGTGTTCGAAAGCTTCCAACAACTCGCTCGCAAGGCCACGCTTCTTTCGGGATTGTCGATCGATCCGACAACGTTCCATCTGTCGCTACGCGGCGGTGATGGTCACGACCTGACCGCAGAGCGATTGTCAGCCGGCGAGCGTCAACTCCTTGCTATCGCAATTCTCTGGGGACTTGCACGTGCTTCCGGGCGCCCATTGCCCATGGTGATTGATACCCCTCTTGGTCGGCTTGACTCCGAACATCGATCCCGACTGGTGAGCAGCTACTTCCCTTACGCGAGCCATCAGGTCATGCTTTTGTCCACAGATAGAGAACTTAATGGGACCGACTACCAGGCACTGCTGCCATACGTTGGCCGGTGCTACCATCTGCGCTTCAGTGAAGCGGAAAGCCGAACGATAGTTGAGACAGGATACTTCAGTGAGGAGGCCGCCTGATGACAATCGACCACATCAGACTTTCGAAACAGGCGCGCGAGCAACTCATTCGATTGAAACGCCATACGGGGATTGAGCATTGGAACATCCTGTGTCGCTGGGCATTTTGTCGCTCGCTTGCCGAGAAATCGGTTCCTCCACCAGCAAAGATCCCCGCGGATAGTAATGTCGAAATGTCATGGCGCGTGTTTGGAGGTCGCCATGCTGACCTTTACTTCGCCCTTCTGAAGCAACGATGTGTCGTTGACGGAATTCCCATTAGCGATGAGGAGTTGGCTATGCAATTTCGCCTTCACCTTCATCGGGGCATTGCCTACCTCGCAAACGACCGGAAACTACGTGACATCAGCTCACTAATCGCGCCCGCAGCATAGAGTACGAAATTTCGGACGCAATCACTGATATTACGATTTTTCGTAATAAATCGAAATTTCGTACTTGTATTTATTTGATTACGAGATTACGTAAGTGGCATGGAGGCTCTTCATGGCACGCATTGGTATATTTGACGACGAGGTTCAGGAATTCGCTCGCGACCTCGTCGTTCGGCTGGCGATGGCACAAACGGTTGCGGCGCTGGTGCGCGAACTTAACGAGGCACTTGCAAGCGCCGGTGACGCCCGTCAACTACACGCGAACCGCTTAACCCCATTCTTTACGGACGATCCGTCTCGCGGCATCAACGAGGCGACATTGGAAGCTGTACGGACCGCAACCCGAGCTGCGCCTCTCAATGACGATCAAATTTCAGCTTTTGCTGAACTGGCGGCGAAGATCAAAGCGCAGAAAGCACTTGGCGCCAGCCGTGATAGCATTGCGCAATCATTGGATATCCCAGCTGCCGCTGTTCGGTTCGGCTTGGGGGAACCAATAGGCACTGCCGCAGATTTAGCCCCACCTTTACAGGCTGTCGCAGTTGCTCCGGACTGGTCACACCAGGAGGTCGCTATTGCGCGGGTCATGGATGCGTTCCGCCGCCGCCCGAAGGGACGTATAGGCCTAGTGCTTCCGACTGGCGCAGGCAAAACTCGCGTTGCGCTTCGCATCATCCTTGAACGGCTTGCTGCTGCGCCGGCTTCAGCGCGCGTGGTATGGATAACACACCGCAAGACCCTCAAGCGCCAAGCGTACCGCCAGCTCAACAAGCTTCTGCAGTCAAAAAGCAACCTTCCCGCGGACGCGGATAAGCTCGCGAACCGGATCATCTTTGCAATGGTTGGCCAGATCGACACGCTTATCTCGTCCGATAATTCGAACCTCGTCCTGGTGGTCGTCGATGAAGCGCACCACGCGGCGGCCCCCTCTTATGCGGGTCTATTCGATCCGAACCTTCCGTGCCCCGTCCTTCTTCTCACTGCCACTCCCAATCGCCCGGACGCCCTTCCAATCGGCGTGGAAGAGATCGCCTTCACGATCACCTATCGTGAGCTCGCGGAACGGCGTGTAATCCAGATCCCGACGTTTCTGCCGTTCGATGTCGAAGATTTTGACTGGAGCGCAAGCGCCGTCCGACAGCTCGCAGATTGGTTAGTGGATGAAACTGCAGGCCGGTTCCGTAAGGTGCTCATCCTTGCGCCGCAGGTGAGTCGCGTCGAGGAATTCTACGAGGTCTTTCTGGAAACTCTATGCAACGAGCGGCCGCATCCCCTCCTCCCAGAGGACGTGGGGTTTATTCACGGCGGACGCAACTCGCTCGGCATCCCGGACGAAGATTTCCTTGAGCGTTTCGAAGACAAACCAAGGGCGGTGCTGGTTTCGGCACAAATGCTCCTGGAAGGGTTCGATGATCCCGCGGTTGACACGGTTGTACTTACCTACCCGACATCAAGCGTGATCCGTTTGATGCAGGCCGCAGGACGCGCAGTTCGTTACCATCCTGGTAAGGAAGAGGCGTATGTTGTCCAGGCTGACAATTCGAACCTAGCTTACCGGTTTGATCAACGATGGCTCTATCAGGAGCTCGATGACTATCTGAGACCGGAAATCATCGACATTTCTTACACAGCCGGCGCGGAACGCCGAACGTCGATCGAATCACTGCTAAAGAAATACAATGTGAGCAGTGATGATCGTGACGCCGCCCTGAGGCAGGTGGATCAAGTCAGCCTTCAGGAAGATGTCCGGCTTCTGTTTTATGGCAAACCGTATTTTGGACCAGCAGATGACTTCGACCGTCTGGCCAGCTGGGGTGTTTTCGTGGAAACTCCCGCAAACAGCGTAGCTTTCCGCCAGCTTTTCAACTCCTTCTCCGCTATGGGCGCCCGCCATTCGGACCCGACTGACTTTTTGACAAAGCAGGCACCTGCTCTGGGCATTGAGAAAGATATTTCCCAAGGATCAATGTGGCGCCAACTTGGGCTCATTCTGACGGCGTCTTACTGCGCTCGTGAAGAGCTCTACGGAATCCCGACGTTCGGACTCCAGGGCAACAGGCCGAAGCCGGCAAAAGGTCCAACGACCTGGTTGCGCTACGCAACGTTCAAGTTTGAACCGCGAGTTCCGACCGCATTGGCCGCATTCCTTGCTGATTGTCACAATCGCCCAGCAATTGAGCATACCTATCTTGCCAACCCGGAGGAGTTCGCTGCGGCAGTCAAGGTTTCCCTTCCGCTCGCTGGCAGCGAGGCGCTCCTGCTACGGCCGCAAACATTTGCGCTGTTGCAAGACAGACTTCACGAGCTCGCAGCAGCAATGCGGCTCGCTGCGCCCGCGGACCGATATGCGGCGCTCGCCGCCTACATGGCTATCGGCGAACCGCCACCTTTGCCTAACCAGTTCGTCGCCCGCATTGAACAGCTATTTGAGGAAGCACCGGCAGCCCCTCGCATTTTCAAATTCTAACGATAAGGATCTCTATCATGGCCGTAAGTGAACTGAGTGATCTGCTTGAAGTCGATTTCGACACCCTGCAGCTGGACCCGAACAATCCCCGCATAGCCCCCCGGCCCGCGCCCGGATATGCGGATGTGGGAAAGCTGTTCGATAAGGATGTTCAGGCATCGCTGACACAGAAGGTTTTCGACGCCTACAATGCCGAGGAGCTCGAAAAGACGATTACTAGTCTCGGCTGGGCCCCTGTCGACCCCATCATCGTATGGAGGCATCCGAGCCATCCAGAAAAGAACCTCGTGGTCGAAGGGAATACGCGGACGTCGATCCTGCGACGTGCGCGCAAGCATTTGGAAGACGCCAAGACGAAACTGGCGAAACTGAAGGAAGGTGGTCGGCAGTCGATGGTAACCGAGGCCGAGGCCGAGGTGAAGCAGCTGCAGAAGCTCGTCGATGACACAAAGACGCTGAAGGTTCAGTGTGTACTCGCCAAGACGCCGGAGGAACTGAAAGCCAAACTGCCGCGACTTCTCGGTGTCCGTCACGTCTCGGGGGCGAAGGACTGGTCGCCCTACGCGACAAACATCTACATCTCCGATTTGTATGAGGAGATGTTTATCAAAGTATATCCCACAGAGAGTATGCGGCTGGTGGACAGCCTCATCAAGGAGGCGGCACAGGTCTTCTCTCTGAGCCCTGACAAGGCGCGCAGACGTATCCAAGCCTCAAGCATGTTCGACCACTTCAAGCTTGATTACGAAGACAAGATAAAGGCGGCCGGTAACGCACTTCTGGAGGAGGATCAGTACTTTTTCGACCAGATCCTGCAGAGCAAGTATGCGCGCAGCGAGTTTGACGTCGATAAGGATACACTGAAACTCTCCGAAAAGTCGTCGGGAGCGCTTTTCCAGTGGGCTTTCAGCAAACCCCGAAAAGGTAGCAACGAGAATGTCTTCAGAAAGGCCGAAGATATGCGTGTCTGGCAATCGCTTTCGAAATACGACAACGAGAACAGCACGACTTTTGCGGCACAGCTCGACGTCGATAATCCAGTTGACGCGCCCACACTGAAGACCTTGAACAACCGCCGCGGGAACCATGAAGAACAGATGTCCCCCCTTCAGACCATCTCAAGCCTCATTGAGACCTTTGAGAAACTGCCGGCGTCTAACCTCATTACCCAGTCGGACATGCTGCAACCGATGCTCATCCAGGTGAGAGATGCTGCCGATCGATTTCTGGCAATGATCGAGAAAGAAAGCTGAGGCTAGATGTGAGGAAGGCCCCGAACGGGGCCTTTCGATTATGCGACGATGCGACCGGCGTCAATCGCAATGTCAGCGTAGATGCTGATCGGGTGCTTTGGCCGGAATGATGCATCACGGTCCACCTTGAGGCCGAGTGGGCCTCGAAGAGCTAGCAATTCAGAAATGGATACATTGCCGAGCTCGGGCTCTCCTAAGCCGAGGTCGCACAGTCCGAAAGCGATGTCTTCTTCGTCAGGATCAAGCTCGCAAAGCAGCCACGTACTTGCTCCATCGGGAAGGAAGAGCTTGACGACAGGGTGCGGATCATGATCGGCACAGGTCCTGCCTTTACGGCCGTTTTCGAGAAGGGCGAGGCGCTCTTCGTGAGTAATGAGGTGCGATGTCATGTGATGCTCCTTTCCGACCGCGCCCGTCGCGGTCATGGGGAGCGAAAAGAAGCCGCAGGGCGGCAACGCACGTTTGCGCCGTAGCAGCGCGAAGGAGGGCGATGCGAGGCTATTTTGTTGGCGATGCAAAGTCGGCGCAGCCGACGGCGGAAAATAGGTTCGCATCGCGCTTGCGGCTGTCCGGACTGCGGCTTCTAGCTCACCCCCTGACCGAGGAAAGGCGTTGGCGAGGAGCAAGCATGCTACACGCTTCGAAAGGAGGCCGTCGTCTTCAGGGAGGCAGCAAGATGACCAGTTGCCATGCCAGATCATGTGCGGTGTAGAGCAGCTGGAATGTTCGGTTCGGACTTGAACCGCGATTGGCCGAAGCCCATGCCGGGCGGAGTCGACATATGAACTGAAGCAATGATGCCGGTAAGGTTCCGCTTCGGAGTCAACCGTAAGATCCTGAACCGTGTCCATGTCAAGCTGCGCGATTCAGTTTAACAAAATCGCTCTCGGCCGCCTCCACTACCTCACCAAGATTGCCCTCTTGAGGTTTCGAGTGGCGTTCCGCCAATGGTTGGCTTTGACTGAATCGGCAACTGCCACGCCACACACAGGTTGCGAATGACCTTCGTAAGCTGTGGCATACCCTCGACCGGACGGCCATCAACGAATAGCCAGCAGGAAGACGTGCCTCCGCTCCCCTTTGAGCAAGCCGATGACGGCTCGATGTTCGTTAGATCCGGTAGCTTTTCCAAGGACAACGGGTTCAGACTGAAAGCGCGGGCTCAATTGCCCGTTAACGAAAATATCCAACCTTCCCGTCTATGTTGTGGAATAAGGTCAGGTCGAACGTCAGGCGCATAGCGGCTATGAACAACAGCTCGACCGGTCGATGCCGCCCGCGCTCCCTTGAAACGTATCTGCGGGCGATTACAAGGAAGCATAGATGCAGGTTTACATAGAGTGCGATTGAGATTGTTATGACCGGAAGTTATCCAGATCCCAGCAAATATATACAAGCTGAGCATAAACCGTTCGGCGAAGTAGTTCTCGCCCACAAGCGAGAATTTATCATTCCCTTGAATCAACGTCCCTGGGCGTGGAATGACAAGACGGATGTTCAGCTCTTGCTGAACGACTTCTACCGGATACTCTCAGCATATTTCGACCCGGCGTCGAAACCTCGTTGGGTTCGACGGGCATCAGTGGAGCGTCCACCTCATTTTTTTGGAACCCTAGTCTTTCATAAGATGAGTGCCCAACGGTATGAAATCTTCGATGGTCAGCAGCGCCTGACGGCTGTCACCATGATGTGCGCAGTTCTTCGGGAAGTAGCGCACGAACTACAACAGCAAGCTGGTCCGCATCAAGCAGAAGCTGGAAGCCTAATTGGAGCCTTCAACGCGTGGCTTCGCGTCACGCCTACTGGCAATGAACCTCGCCTTGTACCGAACAGTCTCTTCGCCGACCTCTTTGCAGCGCTCATTTTCGATCCAATGGACCAAAAGGTTAGGAAAGCAGGATACGACGCCCTTTCTCCCGACGTGCTAGCACATGCCATCACGAAGAAGCTTAAGGCGAGTTTTGACCATATACATGCATGGATTATCGCCCATGTGGACGGACTTGCTTCAGATGAAAAGATCAATTTCCTCAAAGCAACACACGATGTTCTGCATGACCTTTTTGTTTGCATAGAAACGCTTATTTTGGACGAGCAATATTCATACGAGGTGTTTGGCTGTCTGAATGCGCGGGGTGAGAAGCTCTCCCCAGCAGATACGATCAAAAACGAGCTGTTTGCGGCTTCACAGCGCAAGGATCACGAGCACATTTCAAATCGATGGGGTGCGACGACCGAGAATGTGCCGGCTCAGGATATGAGCGAATTCCTGAGGCGCCGCCATATAGCCCTCATTGGCCCTTGCAAGAAAAATGATACGCATATCCAGATCAAAGAAAAAGAGATCACCGGATCAAACCCAAAGACGCTGATAGAATCATGGTTTCAAGACAGCAGGCGGGTGAGCCAGATCATTACGCGTGATGCGTCCGCGTTCAAGAAAGAGTCGATCGATAGCCTTGAGATGATTTTTGACGTCCTGGGCATTGGGCTAGCCTACATACCACTATTGTCGGCTTCCAAGCGCTTCTTGCCAACCGATAAGGACGGTTTCCACGAATGCGTGGTTCTGATTGAAAGGTTCGTATTCCGGACGATGACTATCGGAAACACTGATACCTCAGATCTTGAACGCCGTCTCGGAGAGGTTGCGCGCAAGCTCACAGCAGGCGACTCGGTCGCTTCCATCCGGATGCTACTCAAGAACCATTCGGATGATGTGAGCTTTGAGAACGCCTTTGCCAAACATCAAGAACGTCGGCCCAAGGTGCAGTACTACATCCTGCGAGAACTGGAGACTCATCTTCTTGGCGGAGGTAAGGGTGTAATCCCCGGCAGTCACCACAGTGCTAAGAATCACATTGAGCATATGCTGCCCAAGAACCTATCCGAGGATAAGTCACGCCAGAACGAATGGCTCTGGGCCCGCGCTGACCCGGTGCGGCACCAAAGCCTCATTAACAGGCTTGGCAATCTCATGATCTTGGAAAGCGACATCAATAAGCAGGTCGGAAATCACGAGTTTGTGGTCAAGCAGAACGGCGTCTTTAAGAAGGCTAAGAGCGGCAAGACGTCGCAAATCAAGTGCTACGCGGATTCCGCTCTGTGGTGGCCCCAGGAGGTCGCCAAGACCGCGACTTACAAGACTTGGGAGGAAAAGGAGATCAACGATCGCCAGGCAAAGATGGCAGTAGATGCGAAGCTAATCTGGGCACTGTAGTCGGGAGCTGTCTTAGCGGAAGACTCTCCTACGCTTCCTACGCGGACTCAACCCTCCACTCTCAACCGTCGTTCCGGTCGGGGAGTAACAGTCTTCTTCCCTAGCCGCCCTCTCCCTGTCATTCTTGCTCCGAAAGGCACATTGAATTCGCCCAGTAAGTCATGGCTCAAATACTCGATCCCGTGAGGCACGGTAGTCACGCTCTGATACGCCTCCGTGCGACTTTCTTTGACCTGCGCCTGCTGACGCTCGCAATCGCGCGATCACTGCGAGCCAGTTAGCACCTCAGCTAGCTTCAATAGAGCAACACAGATTTTACGATGGAGAGTGACCGCCAGAGTCGCGGTATGCCAAACCAGGTCCAGCTAGAAAATACCCCACGCCCGAAACCTCCCCCTCCCCGTCATCTCCCTTAGGCCGAGTTCCAAAACGATCCGCCGCGCCGCCTGCGGTGTGACCTCGAGCGTTTTCGCCACCATACCGGCCGACACCAACGGCCTTGCCATCACCAGCTCGACTAACTCCGGCAGCTTTGAAGACGTCCGCCGCCCCTCCAGCTTCAGATCCATCATTGTGCGAGCCAAAGTCAGCCGATCATGCTTTTTCATGCCGATCTCAGCCGCCGCCTGAAAACCCTGGGCGATGGCGAGCAGCCGGGTTTCGCGATCGCGATGCCGGCGCCGAGCGACGGGAATGGTTTTGAGGCCGAGATTGATCGCGGCCAGGTGAGCGCCGGAAGTGATGCCGGCCTGGCGGAGGATGGAGGCGGCCAATAGTCTGCCGAGCCAGGGCGCGTGCTGTAGGACCGAAATCTCGTTCCAGGCATCGAGGGCGATGATCGCCTGCAGCACGTCCGGCAGATCTTCCGCTCGTCGCAACACGCGGCGCCATTCCTCAAGCCGCGCATCCTCGTCCCAGTCGAGATCGTAGATCATCGGTTCTTTGTCCTGAACGCTGCCATGGCCGGGCCGTTTGGCATTCTCGATCGCCGCCTCCGAACGGGCGAGCACCGCATCGATGGCGGCATAGTCGACCCCGGGCAGATTTTTCGCGTCGTCACCATCCTCCCCCTCCCTCTCCAGATCGATCGGGACCGCGGTCCGGGAGACGCCGGCCGGCTCTACCGCCTCGGCGCCTACCGATGTGACATCCGATGTGACATCCGATGTCTGCCGGAGCGTGCGAATGCCTTCCGGCGCTAGTGCCCAGTTCGCCGACTGCGAGGCGATCCGCCGGCGGGTGCGCAACACGTCGCGGGCGATGGTGAGTTCGTGGGTCGGGGTGCGGGTATCTCGAAGAGCGTCGTGGAGGACGAGGTCTTCGAGATGGACAAGCTCGCCGTCGATCCACAGCGAGGCACAAGCATCGGTAAAATGCATGCGCTCGAGAAAGCCGGCGCCGATCGGGGAACGGGCAATGCGCTCGTCGAGCCGCGTCAGAGCGATACCGGCGTCGAAAGCCGGCCGCATCAGGGTATTTGTGCTGATTGTTGCGAGATCGTAAGTCTTTGAATTTATGGTAAACGATTTTCTAAAGGAACTCTATTTAAATATTACAGTTCCTCACATAGTACGAACGACGGTTGGGCTTCTAACCATCGATAAGTCTTCAATATCTATGGTAGAAATTATGTATTAATCATTTATATAGAATCCATAATTACACAAATTAAAATGCTTTATACTTATAAATTAGTCGAAACGGGATTTATTGGGATGCAGTTATTTACCATGCCTCAGGCCACCACTAAGCAATACTCGTATCTTAGCCATTTCCTCTCGTGAGGCATCTGCGGCGGCACGCGACCAACTGCGCGTTATATAGGGCAGCATTCGGCGTTGACGCTTCCGGCCTATCGAGAATCGGGATTGGCATACGGCAACGTTGTATGTACCTCGAACACATGGCATGGCCGCGCCGGCGCCCTGCCCGCTTTGCACCTGTCCTTTTGGAATTTGTGTTTTATGTCAGGGATTTAGCGCTTGATCGCAATGCTATGGCGTATTGGATCGTAGTTTTGGGCTATTATTGGATAGTGTAGCGTAGGATTTGGTTGCGGGGGCAGGATTTGAACCTGCGGCCTTCAGGTTATGAGCCTGACGAGCTACCGGGCTGCTCCACCCCGCGTTGAAGATTATATATAGC